>WFPR01000097.1 GCA_015487455.1 Candidatus Bipolaricaulota bacterium | reverse complement strand
GCTCGTGGGGCTGTCGATGGCCAAGGGACTGGCCTACGGGCTGGGCGTCCCGCTCGTGGGCGTGAACCACCTGGAGGGGCACCTGTTCGCCCATTACATCGAGCGCGGGGACGAGGCCCCGCCGCCGTTCGTCGCGCTGATCGTCTCCGGCGGGCACACGGCGCTGGTGCACGTGCGGGCCTGGGGCGACTACGAGACGCTCGGCGAGACGCGGGACGACGCCGCGGGCGAGGCGTTCGACAAGGTGGGCAAGCTGCTGGGCTTGAGCTACCCCGCCGGACCCGAGATCGACCGCCTGGCCCGCCAGGGCGACCCCCGCGCCGTGGAGCTGCCGCGCCCGATGCTCGAGGAGCCCGGCTTCGACTTCAGCTTCGCCGGGCTCAAGACGGCCGTGCTCTATCATCTAAAGCGCCACCCGGACACGCCCGTGGAGGACGTGGCCGCCTCCTTCCAGGAGGCCGTCGTGGACGTGCTCGTCGAGAAGACGCTCAAGGCCGCCCGACGGCTGGGGCTCCACCGCGTGGTGGTGGTGGGCGGGGTGGCGGCCAACTCCCGGCTGCGCGAGCGCTTCCAAGGCGAAGCGGAGCGCCGGGGCTACGAGGTGCACTTCCCCGCCTTGGGCCTGTGCACCGACAACGCGGCCATGATCGCCGCGGCCGCCCACTTCCACTACGCCCAGGGGCGCGTGCCCCCCTCCGCCTCCGAGGCCGCCTGGCGGCTCTCGCCTCAAGCCGTTCTGAAGTTGTGACCCTTTTCGGGGCAATGAAATGACAGGAGGTTCCCGATGCGTCGTTGGAGGGACTTGGCGCTGGCCCTTCTCCTCCTGGCCCCTCTCCTCCTCCCCCCAGCGCTCGGCGGCCAAGGCCAAGAGGAAGAAGAGGGGCCTCCTGAGTCCACGCCCCCTAACATCCTCACCGTCTGCCCTCAAGGCCCGCCCCGCTGCCGCTTCGCCTCCATCCAACAGGCCCTCGACGCCGCCCAACCCCACGACCTCCTCCTCGTCGAGCCGGGCACCTACCAAGAGAGCCTCACCCTCACCAAGAGCGTCCGCCTGGTGGCCACCCAAAGCCGAGAGGTCCACCTCGTCGGGACCCCCCAAGCCCGCTCCCTCCTCAAGCTCGACGTCCCCCAAGAGGGCACCCTCCAGGTCTTCATGAGCGGGATTCGCGTCCAGGCCAGCTCGCCGCTGCACACCTCCGGCATCGCCCTCGCCGGCTCCAGCTCCGGCAACCTGGTCCTCACCCTCCACGACGTCGAAGTGGCCCAAGCCGTGAAGGCCGGACTCGCCTGCGAGACCCGCCTCCCCCCGGACGCCTCCCCAGGCGTCCTCACCCTCAACATCTCTAACTCCCGGTTTATAGCCAACAAAGTCTACGGCATCGAGCTGAGAGAAGTCAGGAGCAAGTGCGCGTTTTCCGAGGCTTACGTGAATGTTGAGGAGACAGAGGTCAGCGGGGGGTATTTCGGCGTCGTTATCCACCTAGAAGCGAGTGCAAGCGAGCGTCCTGATGAGCCATCGAGCAGCACAGAGGCAGCGGCATTTAACGTGTCCGTTTCAAGGAGCGCGTTCGTGGGGAACGTTGCGGGACTTAGGGCTTCTGGAAGAAACGCCCGAATCAACATCAGCGACAGCCGGTTCCTGGGCAACAACTGGGGGATTAGCATAGACGATGTCCTCAAAGGCGGGATCATTCGAATCCAGGGGAACGAGTTCACTGGAGGCGACACGGGCGTAGCCATCGCCGTCGGCTCGCTTTACGTTAGCCATCCCTCCCTCAACTTTGACGATCCCATCTTCATTAAAGACAACGTCTTCCTTTACAACAACTTCTATGGTGCCTTCATTCGAAGCGCCAACCGCACAATCCTCCAGGAGAACCGCTTCAAGCACAACAACATCGGGCTGGTGCTGCAAATGGCCAGCAACGTGCTTGAGCTTCGAAACAACACGATCACCAAGAACCAAAAGTGGGGAGTGGCCCTGTGGCGCTCCCCGTGCATCGAGGGCTTGCCCCCCG
>WFPR01000096.1 GCA_015487455.1 Candidatus Bipolaricaulota bacterium | reverse complement strand
CTGCGGGGGCGGCGCGAGGGGGAGGCGACGTTCACCGTGCGCTGCGAGATCGCCCAACAGGTCACGCTGCTGGTCGAGGCGGTCGACGCGCAGGGGCTGAGGAGCGCGCCCTGGGGCTTCTCGTTCACCTGCGGGGAGCCGCCCCGGGGCACCTACGATCTGGAGCTGCAGACGAAAAGACCCGTCCGCCGCACGCTGGGGATGAACGTGCTGATTTTGAAAGACGGCGTCACGACGTTGGCGGAGGGGGCGCGCTTCCCCGACCCGACGAGCCCCGTCGGCGAGCCCGCTCCCGTGGTGCGGCGGGCGTTCGAGAACGCGATCGTGCCCGCGATCACGGGCCTCTGGGACCAGTGCGGCGTGGGCTTTCGGCTCGAGACGCTGGCCGTGGTGCGGCCCGACCGCCTCCGGCTTGAGGGCGGGACGCTCGACGCGCAGCTCTTCGTGCGCCGGGAGGGGGCGCTGCCCGAGGTGCCCATCGGGGACTACGGGCACGGGCGCGGCCGCCGTCGGGCCCTCGACGTCCTGAACGAGGCGCTGGAGGCCGTCGCGGGGGCGCGGGCCGCCCAAGGCCGCCCCTTCGACGCGCGGGCGCTCACGGTCTTCGTGACGGGGGCCCGCATCGTGCTCCGGCCCGGCGACCGCCGCCACTTCGGCGGCGTGACGACCCTGGGCGGGCACGTCTCGCTGGTGCGCTGGGACGCGCTCTGGGTGCTGGACGCCGAGGCGGGTGAGATCTTCCCCCCGAAGCGGCCGATCACGGCGTTCGCCCACGAGTTCGGGCACAACTTCGGGCTGGAGCACGTCCCCCTCGACGAGGACCCCCTGAACCTGATGCTGTCGGTGCCGGGGCGGCCGACGGCCGTCCCCCCGCAGCCGACGGTCCGCCTGCTGCCCTGGCAGTGCGAGCAAGCGCGGCCGCGCGTCGAGGAGCTGGCCTTGAACTGAGTCTTGAGTGGAGGGGGAGCTAGGGCCGCTCCTCGGCCTCGGCCTGTTGCGCCTGTTGCGCTTGCTCTAGGGCCGCGTCGATGAGGGCCTTGAAGCGCTCAAAGGGGTGCGCCCCTTCCAGCTTCCGTCCGTTGATGAAGAACGCGGGCGTGCCCCGAACGCCGTACTTGACGCCGTCCTGAAGGTCCTTGATGACCTCCTCGGCGTAGCGCTGCTCGCTCAAGCACGCCGAGAACTGCTCGACGTTCAGCCCCAGCTCCTCGGCGTAGCGCTCGAACAGCGCCTGGGCGTTCGGGCTGGGCCCCCACTCGTCCTGGCGCTCGAACAGCCGATCGTGATAAGGCCAGAACCGTCCCTGCTCGTCGGCGCACTCGGCGGCCAAGGCGGCCAGGCCCGCGTTCGGGTGGATGCGGGTCAGCGGGAAGTCCCGATAGACGAAGCGCACCTTGCCCGGCTTGACGTACTCTTCAATGATCTGGGGCAGCGTGGACGCGTGGAAGCGCTTGCAGAACGGGCACTGGAAGTCGGAGAACTCGATGATCACGACAGGGGCGTCCTCCGGCCCCAGGGCCGGGTCGTCGTCGGCGCTGACCTCGACGGGGCCTTCCTCCCTCTGAGCCCGCTGGGCTCGCGTGGAGGACGCCGCGACCAGCTCCTCGAGCCGGGCGTTCACGGCGGCCAGCTCCGTCTGGAGCTGCTGCACCTGCTCGGGCAGCAAGGCGAGCGCGTCCAGCTTCTCGTTAAGGGCTTGCAGCTCGTCCGCGAGCCGCTCGAGGCGGGCTCGCTCGGCCTCGGCCTCGTCGGCCCGCGGCGGCGCCGAGCCCGCGAGGAGCGCGTCTCGGGCCAGCAGCCCGGCGACGAAGGCCGCAAGCGCGATAAGGGCCACCCCCACCAGCAGGCCGAGGCCGCCGCCCCCGCCCCGACCCGTCTGGGCCTCCGGCGTCATCCCGATCGCCCGAGCGTGCTGGCGCTAGCGCTGGCGCTGGCGCTCAGCTCGGGCTCCCCTCCTTCTCCTCGACCTTTCGTTTGACGTACTCGATCGCGTCGCCGACGGTCTGGAGCTTCTCGGCGTCCTCGTCGGGGATCTCGATGCCGAACTCGTCCTCGATCTCCATGATCATCTCCACGGTGTCGAGGGAGTCGGCCCCCAAATCGTCGATGAACGAGGCGTCCTCGGTGATCTCGTCCTCCTCGACCATCAGCTGCTCCGCGATGATCTGCTTCACCCGCTCGGCGACGTCCGACATCGTCCCTGCACCTCCTCAAAGTCTCTCACGCTTGAGGGTCCATCGTGATGATTTTCGTCGGTCGAGTCAACTGTCAACCCTTGGGCGCCCGCGGTCGCTCCCACGGGTTAGCCCATGGCCAGACCTCCGTCCACGTTGAAGACTTGGCCCGTTATATACGACGCGCGATCCGAAAGCAAGAACGCGACCAGGGGGGCGACCTCCTCGGGGCGGCCGAACCGCCCCAGCGGGATCTGCTGCAAATAAAGCTGGCGGACGTCGTCGGGCAGCCCCTCGGTGAGCCCCGCGTCGATGAACCCCGGCGCCACGGCGTTGACGCGGATGCCCCAGGGGGCCAGCTCGCGGGCCAGCGCCTTGGTGAAGCCCATCAGCCCCGCCTTGGCCGCCGAGTAGTTCGCCTGGCCGGGGACGCCCAGCTGCCCCGAGACGCTGGTGACGTTCACGATCGCGCCGCCCTTGGCCGTCTTGCGCATGAGGCGCACCGCCGCCTTGGTGCAGTGGAACGCGCCCGTCAGGTTCACGCTCAGGACGCGCGCCCACTCCTCGGGCTTCATGCGCACCAATAAGTTGTCACACATCGTCCCCGCGTTGTTAACAAGATAGTCCAAACGCCCCCGCTCCGCGGCGATCTGTTTAAAGACGCGCTCGACCTCGTCGCCTTGGGTGACGTCCACGGCGTAGAAGCGGGCGCGCTCCGCGCCCAGCTCCTCCTCGGCCCGCCGCCCCCTCTCGGGGTCGCGGGCCAGGAGCGCCACCCAGCACCCTTGAGCGG
>WFPR01000095.1 GCA_015487455.1 Candidatus Bipolaricaulota bacterium | reverse complement strand
CCGTGGTCGTCATTGAGCACAACCTCGACGTGATCAAGGTCGCCGACTGGATCATCGATCTCGGCCCCGAGGGCGGGGACGCCGGGGGGTATATCGTGGCCGAGGGGCCGCCGGAGGCCGTTGCGAAGGTGGAGGAGTCGTACACGGGGCGGTTCCTGCGGAGGGCGTTGCAGCGCTAAGCGCTAGGCTTCGGCGCGGGAGGGCTCCACGGGCGCGGGCGGCAGCAGGCGCCGAAGCAGCGGGTTGAGCAGCCCTGAGAGCACGCCCATCCCCAGCAGCACGGCCCCGACCAGCAGGAGCCGGTCGTCGCGCGCGAACGTCGCCCCGACGGCCCGAAGCCCCTGCACCCACAGGTAGGCCCCCACGACGAGGAGCGCCCGGCGCAGCACCAAGAAGATCAACACCCCGACGTGCTGCAGCGGCAACCTCGGGACGCCGAGCATCCAGCCCAGGGCCGTCGCGACCCCGTGCCTCAAGCGGGCGCCCTCCACGCCCAGGTCCCCCGCCCAGGCCAACGCCCCCAAGCTGACGCCCACCAAGCTCGTGCTCAGGTACCACCAGAACAGGAAGCGGGCGCTCCCGATGAAGACGTCCTCGGGAAGCACCGTGTCGAACGCGGAGCGGAGCCCGGCGATCGTCAGCGCGATCAGCAGCCCGATCACGGCGGATCACGCGGGCATTATAGCCCAAGGCGCGCCCGGGGGCGCACGAAACGTGTTCAACCTGAGAAGGACAAGCGCTCACGTCCCGTGCGAGGAGGGGCTTGGCGTCGGCAAGCGTCCGCTTTAAGATGTGACGGTGGCCATGGGCCGTCGCTATCGCTATGCGGTGCTGGGGGCCGGGCGCCAGGGGACGGCCGCCGCCTACGATCTGAGCGTGCACGGGGACGCCGACGAGGTCGTGCTCCTTGACGCGGACAGGGAGCGCGCCGAGCGGGCGGCCCGGCGCGTCAACGGGCTGGGCGGGCGACCCGTCGCCCGCGCCGAGCAACTCGACGTCCGAGACGCGGAGCGGCTGGAGGGGGCGCTGAGGGGCTTCGACGCGGCGCTGAGCGCCGTGCCTTATCGTTTCAACGTCGCGATCGCCGAGGCCGCGATCCGCGCGGGCGTCCCCCTCTGCGACCTCGGCGGGGCCACCGACGTCGTCCTCGAGCAGCTCAAGCTCGACGAGTCCGCAAAAGAGGCAGGGGTCGCGATCGTGCCCGATTGCGGCCTGGCGCCGGGGACGGCGAACGTCCTGGCCGTCCACGCGATGCGGAGGCTGAAGCGCGAAGGGCTCCGGCCCGAGGGTGTGAAAATCTACTGCGGCGGGCTGCCCCGGCGGCCTCGGGGGCCCTTGGACTACCAGCTCGTCTTCAGCGTCGAGGGGCTGCTCAACGAGTACTTGAGCCCCGCGCACGTGCTGCGCGACGGGCGGGTTCAGACCGTGGAGGCCCTCACGGAGGTGGAGGAGCTGGAGCTGCCCGGCGTGGGGCGCTGCGAGGCGTTTATCACCTCAGGAGGGACGTCCACGGCCCCTTGGGAGCATCAAACAAAGCTGAAAAGCTACGAGTACAAGACGGTGCGCTACCCCGGCCACTGCGAGAAAATCAAACTCTTAAGGGATCTGGGGCTTTTGGAGGGGGAGGCCCGCGCGGTCGTCGCCCAAGCTCTGGAGCGAACGCTCGACTTCGGGGAGCCCGATCTCGTGGTGCTGCGGGTCGTCTGCTCGGGCTCGGACGGCGAACGCGAGGGAAGCGTGCAGCTCGATCTCTGGGACGTCCAAGACGAGGCGACGGGCTTTACGGCGATGGAGCGGACCACGGGCTTCTCCGCGGCGATCGTGCTGCACTTGCTTGCTAATGGGGAAATCGCTCCCGGCGTGCGCACGCCCGATCGGGCCGTGGACCCCGAGGTCTACGTAAACGAGCTGCTCAAGAGGGGCTTTCGGCTGACGGAAACGGTCCATCGCCCTTTGGCGCTGAAGCGTGAGCCGAAGTTAGAGCCGAAGTCAAAGCCGTGAGCCACGCGAGGTCCCTGGAGGCGCTCGCCCGCGAGATCGTCCGCTGTCGGCGCTGTCCCCGCCTGGTGGCCTACCGGGAGCGCGTCGGCCTTGAAAAGAAGCGGGCCTTTCGGGACGAGACGTACTGGGCGAGGCCCGTCCCCGGCTTCGGGGACCCAAATGCGCGGCTCTTAATTGTGGGCCTGGCCCCGGCGGCCCACGGGGCCAATCGCACCGGGCGGATGTTCACGGGCGACGTCCCCGGCGGCGCCGCGGACTTCCTCATGGGCGCCCTCCACCGGGCGGGCTTCGCCAACCGGCCCACGAGCCGCGCGCGGGACGACGGGCTTGAGCTGAAAGACTGCTATCTCACGGCCGTGGTCCGCTGCGCGCCGCCCCAAAATAAACCCACCGCCGAAGAGATCCGCAATTGCCTCCCCTGGCTCGTCCAAGAGCTGGAGCGGCTCCCGAACGTTCGCGTGGTGCTGGCGCTGGGTCGGGTCGCGTT
>WFPR01000094.1 GCA_015487455.1 Candidatus Bipolaricaulota bacterium | reverse complement strand
GAGGCGCACCCGCTCGTGGCGGCCCGTTTCGGGGTCCAGCCGCAGCGCGCCCAGCTGCACCGTCGTGGCCCGCGCCACGGGCGTCAGCACCTCCACCCACCCCGACGAGAGCCCCTTCAGCACCCCCAGCCCGCGGAACTCGCCCTCGTGCAGCACCCCGACCAGACGATCCTGCAAGTCCGGCCATCTGTAGAGCTGCAGGCGCGAGACGCCCAGCTCCGCCTGCCACCCCCGCAGCGCCTCGGGGGCGGCCGAGCCCTCGACGACGAGCACGGCCAGCTCGCGCCCCACGCGCCACGCGGCCCTCACCGTGGCCCCCTCCCTCGGGCCGCTCAGCTCGTGAGGGTCGACGGGCTCGCCGCAGCCCAGCAGCCCCCGCTCGATCGCCACCTCCCCCAGCGCCCAGCGGCGCGCTTGAACGTCGGGCCGCCCGAAGTACGCCGAAAAGGCCCGCTCGCGCGCCGCGATCCGCTCCTCGCGGGTCTTGAGCCCCCGGTGCGTGACGGCCAGGTCGACCACAGCCATCCCCTTCCGGGCGAAGAGCTTGTAGTAGTCCAGCTCGTGGCCCCGCTGCAGCAGCACCAGCACGTCGGGCCGGATTAGATTGATCAGCTCCGTCTTGTAGGCCCGCGCCGCCCCGTCGGCGATGTAGCCGTCGGTGTCGACGAGGCAGGGGCGCTCGGCCCGTCGCGCCATGAGCGCGATCCCCACGGTCACCTGAAGCAGGTTCCCCCGCGGGGAGACGTCGCCGACGAAGTAGCCCGCCCGCATTTTCTGGGGCGTCCCGAGCGAGACGAGGCTCGGCGGGCCGATCCACGACTGCCCCACGTCCCCGTCGACGACCTCGCCCCCCAGCCGCTCGTGCAGCGCGCGGATGAGCGTGCTCTTTCCGACGTCCGTCCCGCCCAGGAAGAGGGCCACCCCCTCGCGGGGGATGAGCCTCGCCAGCTCGTC
Organism: Candidatus Bipolaricaulota bacterium; assembly: GCA_015487455.1. Taxonomy (GTDB): domain Bacteria; phylum Bipolaricaulota; class Bipolaricaulia; order RBG-16-55-9; family RBG-16-55-9; genus S012-72. The sequence goes on along the minus strand of WFPR01000094.1, from coordinate 2,780 downwards.
CACGATCGCGATCGCCGCCATCGCGCGTTCCCGCCCGATCCCGATGATGATAGCACTTCAACGTTTCGGCCGCCGGGAGTCGGGGGCGAAACGCCCAACGCTTGCCGAGGGGTGCGGTTTTTGCTATAGTGGGGCAACGCCCAAACGAAAACGAAGCGATGCGCCTCTTCCCCAAGAGGCTTTTCTATTGAGGGGGGGGTCGAATGGCCCACGAAGCGGGAGCGCACGCGGAGGCGGACGAGGTCAAGGCGCTCAGCCCGGAGGAGCGTTTCAAGGAGCTCGTGGCCATCCGCGAGGTCGAGAAGGAGATCGAGCGGCGGCTCGAGGAGGCCGAGCGCCAGGCGGAGCGGCGCTTAAGGGAGGTCGAGCAGGCGATCGCGCGGAAGCGCGCCGAGGTCGAGCGCCAAACCCTGGAGGAGATCGAAAAGATCAAGGCCCAGGCGCGCCGCGAGGCCGAGGCGGAGGCCCGAAAGCTCCTAGAAGAGGCGGAGCGCGAGGCCGAGGCGATCCGCAAGGCGGCGGCCGAGCGCCTCGGCGAGCTGGTCGAGCGCCTCAAGCGGGAGCTGCTCGGATGATTCGAATGATTGGGATGATCTGGCTGCTGATGAGATGATCCGCAGGATGAAGCGGGTGTACGTGGTGTACACCCGGGCGCAGCAGGACGAGCTGATCCGGCGGCTGCAGCGGCTCGGGGTGCTCCACCTCGAGGAGGCCCCCCTCGCGGACCCCGAGGCGGAGCCCCGGACGGAGGCCGAGCTGGCCGAGGTCCGCCGCGAGGCCGAAAACCTGCTGATCAAGGCCCGCGGGGTGCTCGACCTCTTCGCGGAGGTCGACCCCCAGCTGGTGAGGGCCGCCGCGCGGCCCTCGCGGGAGCCGGAGCGGCGGGCCGCCGGGGTCGGGGCCGAGGCCGGAGCTGAACCCGAGGTCGAGCGGCTCTCGCGGCGGTTTCGGGACGAGCTGGACGCCCTGGAGAAGGAGCTGCGCGCGCTGGTGGCGGAGCGCCGGGCGCTGCGGGATCGCCTGGCCGCCGTCGAGCGCTTCCGCGAGGTCGTCCAAGCGGCCGAGGAGCTGCTCCGGGGCCTCCCGACGGCGGGGCGCGAGGTGCTGGGGTTCCTGGGGGAGGCGCGCTCCCGGGCCGCCCTCGAGCAGGCCGAAAGGACGCTGCAGGAGGCGTTGGCCGGTCGCTGTGCCCTCGTTCAGCGCCCCTTGAGCGAGGACCGCCTGCTCGTGCTGGTGAGCGTGGAGCCGGAGCACGCGGCGGCCGTGCGCGAGTATTTGGAGGCCAAGGGGCTGCGGCCGCTGGCGTTCCCGCCGCACGTCGAGGCGGCGCGCTTCGAGGACGCGATCGCGCAGCTCAGGGCCGACGAGACGACCCTGCCCCGGCGGCTGGAGGAGCTGGACGCCCGGCTGCGCACCCTGGCCGCGGAGCACGTGGGCCGGTTGATCCCCCTGGCGACGGCGCTGGAGAACCGCCTGGCCCAGCTCGACGCGGCCCTCAAGTTCGGCTACACGGACTTCTCGCTGATCGTCACGGGCTGGGTCCCCGAGGACGAGCTCCCACGGTTCCGCGAGGCGCTGGAGCGCGAGTTCCCCGGCATCGTGGTCAGGGAGGACCCGCAGCCCGCCCGGCCCGAGGAGGTCCCCGTCGCGTTCCGGAACCCGCCCTGGGCGCGGCCCTATCAGCTGCTCCTCGAGCTGGTGGGGCTGCCGAAGTACGGCACGGTCGACCCGACGCCGTTCGTGAGCGTCTTCTTCCCCGTCTTCTTCGGGCTGATCATCGGCGACGTCGGGTACGGGATGAGCTTGTTGCTGTTGGCGCTGTGGGCGCGGCGCCGCTGGGGTCCTCGAAGCGAGGCGCTGCGCCACGGGCTCACCATCGGCGTCCATAGCGCGGTCATGGCCATCGTGTTCGGCCTGATCTTTGGGGAGTTCTTCGGGTTCATCCCGTACCAGCCGCCGTTCCACCGGGTGGAGGAGGCGGAACCCTTGCTGTTGTTCACCGTCGCGCTCGGCGCGGCCCACCTCCTCTTGGGGTTCCTGATCGGGGCGGTCAACGCCGTGCGCGAGCGCAGCCCCAAGCACCTGGCCGCCAAGGTCGGCGCGATCGTGCTGCTGGTGACCCTGGGGGTGATCGTGGGCACGATCGCCGGCCTCCTCCCCGAGAGCTTGCGCACGCCGGGAATCGGGCTGCTGGTCGCGGCCGTCTTCCTGCTGCTCTACGGGGAAGGGTTCGTCGGCATGCTGGAAATCTTCACGTATGTGGGCCACGTCATCTCGTACGCGCGGTTGATGGGCTTCGGGCTGGCCGCAGCGGTCCTGGCCGAGCTGGCCAACAAGGCCGCTGGCGCCGTCGGGAACGTGCTTCTCGGGGTTCTGGTTGGGGTGGCGCTGCACGCCGGTCACCTCGTGCTCGGCTCGTTTGAGTCGGGCATCCAGTCCGCCCGGCTCCACCTGGTGGAGTTCTTCCAGAAGTTCTACGAGATGGGCGGGAAGCGGTACGACCCCTTCCGCCTCCGCGAGCGGGTGGACGCTCGGGAGGTTGTGTCGGTCGACGGGAACTGAAGGAGCTAAAGGAGAAGGACGAGATGCAACGCACACCCAATCCCAACCCAAAAAGGAGCGTGAGGTGAAGCGACGATGAAGCGGCTCAGCAAGTGGGCGCTGGCGGTGATCGTCTTCAACGTGCTGGCGATGGGGTTGGCCGTCTACGGGTTGGCCGCCGCGGCGGCCGAGGAGCCCACCGCAGAGGCGGCGGGGGGATGGGCTGAGGGGCTCCGAGG
>WFPR01000093.1 GCA_015487455.1 Candidatus Bipolaricaulota bacterium | reverse complement strand
GCCTTCGGGGTGAGCCGCCTGGGGCGGTCGATCCTGAGGGGGCTCTCGCCCGAGCTGGCGGGCCGCGCCGGGGAGGTGCTCTACAGCCAGCGGGTGCTCAGCAAAGGCCCCCATATCGTGGCCGTCGGCGGCGGGACGGGGCTCTCCACGCTGCTCCGGGGGCTCAAGCTTTTTACGTCGAACATCGCGGCCGTCGTCACGGTGATGGACGACGGGGGCAGCTCCGGTCGCCTCCGCCGCGAGCGGCACATCCTGCCGCCGGGCGACATCCGCAACTGCCTCATCGCCCTGGCCGAGGACGAGTCAAAAATCGCTCAGCTCTTTCAGCATCGCTTCCACAGCCGCGACAGGGACGGGAAGAGCGCGCTGGACGGCCACTCGCTGGGCAACTTGGTGCTGGCGGGCCTCCAGGAGATGACCGGCTCGTTCGACCGGGCCGTGGAGGAGCTGAGCGCGCTGCTCAACGTCCGGGGGCAGGTCCTCCCGGCCACGCTGGAGGACGTCCAGCTCGTCGCGGAGATGGAGGACGGCTCCGTGGTGGAGGGCGAGTGCGCCATCGCCGAGAGCCCGAAGCGCATTCGGCGCCTGGGGCTCTCCAAGCCCGACGTCCCGCCCTACCCCAAGGTGCTCGAGGCGATCCGCCGGGCGGACGTGATCGTGCTCGGGCCGGGCAGCCTCTACACGAGCGTCATCCCCAACCTGCTCGTCGCGGGGGTGGCCCGCGAGATCGAGCGGGCGCGGGCCGTCAAGATTTACGTGGCCAACCTGATGACCCAGCCGGGCGAGACGGACGGCTTCACCCTGCGCGACCACGTCCGGGCGTTGAACGACTACTTGGACGTCCGGGCGCTGGACGCCGTCATCGCGAACGTCCAGCCCGTCCCCGAGGAGCTTTTGGAGCGATACAAGCGGGACGGGGCCGAGCCCGTGCGGGTGGATCTGGAAGAGCCCAACGAGTTCGGGCTGCGGGTCGTGAAGGCGGAGCTGGTGGACGTCGTCGAGATCGACGGGGCGCCCACGGTCAAGCACCACCCGGAGCGGCTGGCGCGGACCATCTTGCGGTGCGCCCGCGAGCTGTACCGAGAGCGCTTCGAGCGCTTTTAGCCCAAAAGCGAGGAGGTGCCCGTGGGACACGAGCTTGCGCGCTATACGCTGATGATCCCCGGGCCGATCGAGCTGGAGCCCGAGGTGCTCGGGGAGATGGGGCGCCCGCTGTACATGCACTACGGGCGCGAGTTCGCCGACTTCTACCGCGAGACCGTCGCGTTGATGAGGCGGGTGATGCTCGCCGAGCGGGCCCGAGCGGTCTTCCTGGTGCCGGGGCCGGGGACGGCCGCGATCGAGATGGCCATCGGCAACGTCGTCGGCGACGGCCGCACGAAAATTGTAGTCGCCACGAACGGCTTCTTCGGCGAGCGCCTGCGGCAGATCGCCCAGGCGTACGCGCCGCCCGAGGCCGTGCTCACCGTCGAGGCCCCCTGGGGGGAGGCGATCGACCCCCAGCGCGTTGAGGACGCGCTCAAGCGCGACCCCGAGGTTCGGGCGGTGGCCGTGGTCCACTGCGAGACGTCCACGGGCGTGCTCAACCCGCTACGCGAGATCGCCGAGGTCTGCCGCCGTCACGAGGCCGTGCTGATCGTCGACGCGGTCTCGTCCCTGGGCGGGGTGGAGCTGCGCTTCGACGAGTGGGGCCTGGGGGTCTGCGCGGCCGCCACGCAGAAGTGCCTGGAGTGCCCGCCGGGCCTGGCCCCGATCGCCATCAGCGAGGACGCGTGGGCGCTCGCCCAGGCGGCCCAACGCGCGGGACGGGCGCGGACCGGCTGGTTTTTAAGCTTCCGCACCTGGGACTGGTACGCGCGGGAGTGGGCGAGCTGGCACCCCTACCCGACGACGATGCCCTCGGGGCTGCTGTGCGCGCTCCATCTGAGCCTGAACAAGATCTTGCAGGAGGGGCTGGAGGCGCGCTGGGCGCGGCACGCGCGCGTCGCCCGCCTCTTCCGCCAGGGGCTGCGCAACCTGGGCTTTCGGATCGCCGCGGTGGATGAAGCGGCCGCGTCCCCCACGGTCACGGCGGCGTTCGTCCCCGAGGGCGCGGACGCCCGCGCGCTGATGCGCTTCCTGCGCGAGGAGCTGGGCATCGCGATCGGAGGCGGGATCGCCGACTGGGCCCCGAAAGCGATCCGGGTCGGGCACATGGGGCCGACGGCCTCGCTCAACAGGCTGATCCCGGTGCTCGTGGGGCTGGAGGGGGCGCTCCGCGCCCAGGGCCATGCGATCGAGCCCGGCCGGGCGCTCCGCGGGCTGGACGCCTTCGCGGGCGCCCAGTAAAATAACCCCCGCCACGCGGAGGGATGTCCGAATTGGCAAGGAGCCGGTCTCGAAAACCGGTACGGCCGTAAGGCCTTCGGGGTTCGAGTCCCCGTCCCTCCGCCAAAATTTTTTGCTTAGATTAGCCCACGTAGCGCCGCAGCACCCGGTCGACGCCGGGGCCGTAGCTCTCCCCGAAGAGGTTTAAGTGAATGAGCAGCGGGTAGAGCTGGTAGAGCGCCTTGCGCTCCTCATAGTCGGGGTCGAGGGGCCAAACCTCGTTGTAGCCCTCATAAAACGCCGATGAGAAGCCCCCGAACAGCTCCGTGAACGCCAAGTCGATTTCCCGATCGCCGTAGTAGACGGCGGGGTCGATCAGCACCGCCTCGCCCCCCGACAGCAGAAAATTCCCGCCCCAGAGGTCGCCGTGGAGCAGCGAGGGCTTGACGCTCCGCTCGTCGATGAACTCGTCCAGGCGCTCCATCAGGCGCTCCAACCTCTCCCGGCGCTTCGGGGGCAGGCGCCCCCGGGAGCGCGCGAGCTCCAGCTGCACGCCCAGGCGGCGCGCTCGATAGAACTCGACCCAGGAGCGCGTCGGGGTGTTGACCTGGGGCAGCGTCCCGATGTAGTTGTCGTGGTCGAGGCCGTAGAGCCCCTGCTCGTTTAGGTGCTGATGGAGTCGGGCCAATCGCCGTCCGAAGTCGCGCATCGCCCGCGCCGTGGGGGGCGCGGGGTCGGGCTCGACCCACTCCAGCAGCAGGAACGTCTCGCCGACGGCGAGCACCTCGGGCACGCGCAGCTCGCCCGCCCTCCGCAGCCGCTCCAAGCCCTCGGCCTCGACCTCGAAGATGCGGGGGAGGGGCCGCTCGCTGAACTTCACGAAGAGGGCGTCGCCCGTGCCGAGCACGAGCTTGGCGGCCTGATGGATGTCGCCCCCGGAGACGCGCTCCAGGCGTTCGATGGGGGCCGGGAGGGCGCCCTCAGCCTCAAGCTCCGCTGCGACGCGGGGAGGCAACCGCATCGTCCTCGCCGCGGCCGTCGTTTAAGAGCTGCTGAATGTGCCGGAGCAGGCCGCGGCAGCCCGCCTCGATCTGCTTGAACGTCCGCCCGAAGTTCCCCGTGTAGTACGGGTCGTGGACGTCCCCGTCGGCCCGCTCCTCCTCCGACAACCCCTCGGCGAAGTCCATCAGCAAGCGGGCCTTCTCGCGCACGGAGGGGTTCAACCGCAGAATCTCTTGAAGGTTCTCGCGGTCCATGGCCACGACGAGGTCGAAGCGCTCGAGCTCGTCGGGGGTGAGCTGCTGAGCGCGCTTGCCGTCCAGCTCCGCCGCGAAGCCGTGGCGCTCGGCCAGGCGCCGCACGCCGGGGTGGGGCGGCTCCCCCACGTGCCAGTCGCCCGTCCCCCGCGACGCCACCTCCACGCGGTCGTCGAGCCCCGCCTCCTTCAAAAGCCTCCTTAGCAGGGCCTCGGCCAGCGGCGAGCGGCAGATGTTGCCCAAGCAGACGAAAAGCACCTTCAGCCCGTGTTGGCCCATGGGCGTGAAGCCTCCTCGCCGTGCCGTCGCGCTCCAAGCGTTGACGGCTCGCAGACGGGAGCGTAGCATAGCCGCCGCGATGGGGAAGATCAAGCGCGTCTCCCGTGTCCTTGACCTTGGCCTTGGTCTGATCGCCCTCGCGACCCTCGCGGCGGTCGGGGCCGGGCTCGGGCTCGAGCGTGAGCTTAAGGCCGCCCCGCTGGGGGTCCAGCTGGGGGCGCTGGGCGGGCTGCAGGGCGGGCGGATCTGGGTGGCAG
>WFPR01000092.1 GCA_015487455.1 Candidatus Bipolaricaulota bacterium | reverse complement strand
CGGGCCTCGCCCCCCGCAACGGGGATGACCCAGAGCTGCTTTCGCCCCCTCTCGTCCGGGCGTAGAAATGCGAGGTGCGAGCCGTCGGGCGAGAACTTGGGGTTGGTGTCCTGCTTGCCTTGGGTAAAGGGCTTCTCGCGCCCGTCGGCAAGCGACATCAAGAAGATCCGCGAGCGCCCCTCCATGGCGTCCCGGTCGACCCAGCCGCGGGCGAACGCGACGGCGGCGCCGTCGGGGCTCAGCGACGGGCTCGAGACGACCTTCAGCTCGTAGACGAGATCGGGCGTGATCGGCTGCGGCATGCTTCCCTCCTCCCCTTCTGTCTCCGCGCTTTTGCGGCTTGCGGCTCACAGCTCCTTCTTCAGCGGCTTGAGCGGCGTCGGCTCCTGCTCGGGCTCCTTGCGCTCCTCGAGCGGCACCCAGTGCTCGAGCTCCGGCCCGACGTAGACGAACCGCGGGCGGAAAAGACGGTTGTCGATGCGCTGTTCGAGCGCGTGGGCCGTCCAGCCCGCCACCCGCGCCACGGCGAAGATCGGCGTGAACAGCGCCGTGTCGATCCCCATCGACGCCATGACCACGCCGGAGTAGAGGTCGACGTTGGGGAAGATCCCCTTCTGGCCGAGCCTCTCGACCATGACCTTCTCGATGGCCTCGGCGATCTTCAGGTACTTCTCTGTGCCCGCCCGCTTGGTGACCTCCACGGCGTAGTCGTGGAGGATGCGGGCCCGGGGGTCGTAGGTCTTGTAGACGCGGTGGCCGAAGCCCATGATCTTCTGCTTCCGCTCGAGGGCCCGGAGGACCCACGCCTCGGCCCGCTCCGGCTCGCCGATCTCCTGGAGCATCTTCATGACCCGCTCGTTGGCCCCGCCGTGGAGCGGCCCCTTGAGCGAGCCGATCCCCGCCACCACGCTCGAGTGCATGTCGGTCAGCGTCGACTTGACGACGATGGTGGCGAACGTCGAGGCGTTGCAGCCGTGGTCGGCGTGCAAGATTAAGATCACGTCCATGACGCGGGCGTAGTAGGGGTCGGGCGCCTCGCCGAAGAGCATGTAGAGGAAGTTGGCCGCGTGCGACAGGTCGGACCGGGGGCGGACGGGCTCCAGCCCCTTGCGGGCGCGGCCGATGGCCGCCACGATCGTGGCCAGCTTTGAGGTGATTTTAATGGCCTCGCGCTCGTGGGCGGGCAGGCTGTCCTCCTCGGCCGACTCGTCGAACAGCGCCAGCATCGAGACGGCCGTCCGCAGCACGGCCATCGGGTGGCTGTTGAACCGCCGGGCAGCCCTCGCGATGAACTCGTACACGTCATCGGGGAGATCGCGGTACTGGACCATGCGCTCCTTGAAGAAGGCCAGCTCCGGCTCCGTCGGCAGTCGATCGTAGAGCAGCAGGAAGAACGTCTCCTCGTAGGTCGAGTGCTCGGCCAGCTCCTCGATCGGGATGCCGTGGTAGTAGAGCTTGCCGTTCTCGCCGTCCACGTAGCTCTTGGTGGACTCGCGGGCGATCACGCCCTCCATGCCCTTGGCGAACTCCACCTCGCCGGGCTTGGCGACCAGCTTCTTCGACATGGCTTCACCTCCGCGCTCTCGATCCACCTCGCTCGGCCTCCCGCGGCCCCTAACAAGGCGAGCTCAGCCCAACGCGTCCCCTCGGGGAGAAAGCATAGCCCAAAACGTCGCGGGTGTCAGCCGCCCGCCTACACGCCCAGCGCGGCGAAGATGAGCAGCAGGACGTTCAAGATCACGATGATCGCGGCGCTCGTCCACGCCAGGAGCTTCGTGATCGGACCGTTGACGAACGCCCCCATGAGCTTCGGGTCGGACGTGAAGCGCACCAGCGGGATCACCGAGAACGGGAGCTGCATCGACAGGATGACTTGGGAGAGCACGAGCAACGAGACGGGCCGGACGGCCAGGAAGACGGCGATCACCGCCGGGGCCATGGTGAGCAGCCGCACCCCCAGGCGCAACAGGGCGATTCTCCGGACCCGAATGTTGAGAAAGCCCTCGAAGACGATCTGGCCCGCGAGCGTCCCCGTGGTCGAGCTGGAGATTCCTGAAGCCAAGAGGGCAATGGCGAACGTGAGCGCGGCGGCCTTTCCTAAGAGGGGCGCCAGGGTCAAGTACGCCTGGTCGATCTCCGTGACGAGGATGCCGTTCTGGTGGAAGACGGAGGCGGCCATCACCAGGATGGCCCCGTTGACCAGCCAGGCGGCCCCCAGGGCGCTCACGGTGTCGAGCGCGGCCATCTTGATGATGCGCTCCCGCGCGTCGGGGTTGTTCCGCACCCGGGTCTTGACCTGGGCCGAGTGCAGATACAGATTGTGCGGCATCACGGTCGCGCCCAGGACGCCCATGGCCAGGAAGAGCGCGGTCGTGCTCTCGAAGATCGTCGTGTTGGGCAGGAACGCGTTCTTGGCGACCTCGGCGAGGTCGGGGCGGGCCAGGACGATCTCGACCACGTACGCGAGCCCGATGGTGGCCACGAACGCCAGGATGACCATCTCGACCCAGCGGAACCCGAAGCGCTCCAGCCACAAGATGAACAGCACGTCGAAGACCGTGAGCAGGACGGCGATCGTCAGGGGGATGCCGAAGAGGAGGTTGAGGGCGATCGCCACGCCCATGAACTCCGCGAGGTCCGTGGCCATCATGGCGACAAACGCCGTCACGAACAGAAACCGTCGCACGGGCGGGGAGTAGCGCTCGCGCATCATCTGGGCGAGGTCGCGGCCCGTGACGATCCCGAGCTTGGCCGAGAGGACCTGCATCAGGATGGCGATGGCGCTCGAGAGCGTCACGATCCAGAGGAGCTTGTACCCGAAGCGGCTCCCCGACTCGAGGGACGTGGCCCAGTTGCCGGGGTCCATGTACCCGACGGACACCAGGAAGGCCGGCCCCAGGTAGAACCAAACGGGCAGGCGATGGGGCGGGCTGGGTTGAGGGGCGCGGTCAGCGGGCGGCGCCTGCAGCGGCTGTGCCATCGCGGTCGCGGACCTCCTCCACCCAGATGTGGTCGGCGGCCTCGCGCCCCAGGGCGTGCTCCCGCCCGGCGGCGCGGACGACGACGGGGCCGCCGAACGGCTCCTTGGCCAGCACTTGAACCGCCACCCGAGGGTAGAGCCCCCGCGCGCCCAGGTAGCGCAGCAGCTCGGGGTCGTGGTCGCTGACCTCGGCGATGACGGCCCGCTGGCCGGGGACGAGCTCCGAGAGGCGCACGCGCTCGGGTTGAGCGATCGTCCCGTCGCGCGCGGGGATCGGCGCGCCGTGCGGGTCGTGGGTCGGGTGGCCCAGCAGCTCGTCGATGCGGTCCTCCAGCTCCTCGGAGAGCACGTGCTCCCACTTCTCCGCCTCGTCGTGGACCCGATCCCAGGGGACGCCCAGGGCTTGTTGCAGATACAGCTCGATGAGGCGATGGTGGCGGATGACTTCTAAGGCGATCTTCCGCCCGGCCTCCGTCAGCTCGACGCCCCGGTAGGGCCGGTGGACCACGAGCTTGAGGCGGGCGAGCTTCTTGAGCGTCCCCGTCACCGTCGCGGGGGCCACCCCTAGGCGCTCCGCCAGCGCCGTGGTCGTGACCTTGCCCCGCTCCTGCGCGATCTCGTAGATCGCCTTGAGGTAGTCCTCCAGCGTCTGCGTCAGCATTTTTAGCTTTATCAAAATTCAAACTTTGGCGAGTGAAACTATAGCGGGTCGCGGGAGGCTTGTCAAGGGTGGGCATAGCGGGAGCCCGCACGATGTGCTAAGATGGAGCCCTGACACGCGGATCGGACGTATACGGGATGAGGAGGGACAGGCATGGCGAGGGGGAAGGGGAGGAAGCGGGAAACCCAGGAGGAGCGCGATCGGAGGAGAGCTCAAGAGCAGCGGTTGCAGCGCCTCACGACCTACACGGGGATCGGGGTGCTGGCCGTAGTGGTGCTGCTCGTGGGGCTCTACGTGGTGCAGAGCCGCACGGGTGGGGGGCTGGGCACGGGGTCAAGCGGCCCGGCCTCGTTCAGCCTGGAGGACGAGCCGCGGCTCGGCGAGCCCGACGCCCCCGTGACCGTCGTCGAGTTCATCGACTTCAAGTGTCCCGCCTGCAAGCAGTTCCACGATTTGGTGTTCGATCGCTTCAAGGAGGACTTCATCGACACGGGCAAGGTGAAGCTTTACGTGATGCACTTCCCGATCCCGCTCGGCCCGGACTCCTACACGGCGGCCGTGGCGGGCGAGTGCCTCTACCGCCAGCGCCCGGCGGCCTTCTGGCCCTACTACGACGCGATGTTCCGCTATCAGGGCGACGAGCGCGAGCGGTGGGTGACCCTGGAGCGGCTGCGGCAGGTGGTGCGCGACTACGTGAAGCCCCTGGTCGACGTCGACGAGGAGGCGTTCCTGCAGTGCGTGCGCGAGGACCGCTACCGCCGGGAGGTCGACCAGGACAAGCGGGAGGCGCTGGCCGCCGGGGTCCGCGGCACGCCGACCCTCTTCGTGGACGGCCAGATGGTCCGCCGCTGGTACCCCTACTCGAGCTTCAAGGCCGCGCTCGAGCGCGCCCTCCAGGAGGCTGAGAGCGCGTCGCGATGACCCGATGACCCGCTGGCTGCAGGACTACGGGCTGTACTTCGCCTGGGTCGTGGCGCTCGTCGCCACGACCGGGTCGCTCATCTACAGCGAGGTGCTGGGGTTCGTCCCCTGCAAGCTCTGCTGGTTCCAGCGCATCTTCATGTACCCGTTGGTCGTCGTGCTCGGGATCGCCAGCTACCGCAACGACCGCGCCATCGCGCTGTACGTGCTGCCGCTGAGCGTGATCGGGGCGACGATCGCGCTCTACCACTACCTGGAGCAGAAGGTGCCCGGCTTCGGGAACCCCGCGTTCTGCGCCCAGGGGGTCCCCTGCACCGTGCAGTACATCAACTGGCTGGGGTTCATCACCATCCCGTTCCAGTCGCTGGTCGCCTTCACGCTGATCACGCTGTTCATGGTCGCGGTGGTGCGGGGGCTCCGCCGCGAGCGCGAGATCACTGACGCTGAGGCCGAAGCCAAGCCGGGGTTGGCCAAGGAGGGCTGATGTGACGACGGCGACGAGGGCGCGCCGGGCGCTCGGCGCGGGGCTCGCGCTGCTGATGGGGCTCTGGGGCGGTTTCAGCCCCGCCGTCGGGACGGCCCAGGCCGCCGTGGAGGCCGTGGAGACGCCCCTGCGGGCCGTCCCCTTGGAGCTGCTCGTGGGCACCCTGGGCGGGGCGGCCCGCAGG
>WFPR01000091.1 GCA_015487455.1 Candidatus Bipolaricaulota bacterium | reverse complement strand
GTCCTGCCACGCCCGCTGCGCGCGCTTTTGATCTAGAGCCCTCTGCCGGGATGGAGCGCTGGCCGACCTCGTCATGATTCCCCTCCTCCTCCTCTCGCGCCCACGCCCGATTCAGACGACCGGCCCTCCAGCACGCGAACGCTTACGAACCCGCGGCCGACGGTGGCGTCGCCCCCCAGCTGAAGTCGCCGCCCGTCCACGCAGCTCTTCACGAACTCCAACACGCCTTCGGCGCTTTGAAGGTCCGAAGGCGGGTTGGCGACCCGCGGTCGGCTGGCGAAGAGGGTGGCGTAGAGCAGCGTCTCGCTGGGCAGGTGCTCCTCGGTCCACAGACCCCCTGACCTTACGGTCTTCGTCTCATCGTCAATGCGGATGCGGGCGATGACCTCCGTGGAGTACAGAACGAAGTCCCGAAAGGCCGTGTTCGGGAGTACGACCAGGTGTCGAGGCAACGCATCCCGCCAGTGGCGATACTCCTCGCCCCGAGGAAGGGCGCTCTCCTTGAGCCATTCGGCGATGGCCCTCACCTCCGGATTGGTCACGGCCTCGAAGGCAAACTCCTCCAGCACGGCCTGGCCGTCGACGACGACCGCCGAGCCGTCCGCGACAAAGGCTTTCTCCTTGTCGTTTGGATTCTCTGCGTCCTCGGGCCCGAGCGGCTCCCAGTCGGCCCGCACCCCGGCCAGCTCGGCGTCGCGCTTGAGGCGGGCCAACACGTTCCGGCTCGTCACCCAGGCCCACACCCCGGCCAGCGAGCGCACTGGGAAGAGCAGCAGGCGTGCATCGCCCACCGAGAGGGCCCCGGCGTGATCGCTCGCTCGCCCCGACTCCGGCTCCGGGCCGAAGACGACCTCCACCCGACTCCGATCCCGATCGCGGTGGATGCGCTCCGCGACCTCCCGCAGGCAGCCCTTAAGCCCCGAGGCTTGAATTAGGGGGTAGCCCGTGGAGCGCTCGCGTTGGATAGGGAGATCGACGATCCCCAAGCTCGTCCCGCTCCCCGCGTGAAGCGGGGTCTCCGTGTACAAGAACGCCAACGCCGCCCGATCGAACATCTGTTCTACTCACCTCGCTCTGGACGCTCTCATCGCCCTCGCTCGTGGCCTTCTTGCGCCTCAGGCGTAATCCCACGTTCCCACGGCGAAGAGCCCGAACCCGATCTGCCCGAAGTCGGCCTCCCCTGGGGGCGTCTCCGTGAAGGCCCTCATCTCCGGTCGGAGGCGGACTTCCTCCTCGGTCTCGAAGAAGTAGACGCTACCGGCGGGGACAAAGCGGCGCATGGGCTTTTGAAAGTCCCCTCGACGACGGCGATCGTCGACGTAGGCCCCGCCTATCGCCTGATACCGCGGGACGCCAGCTGTGATCAGCCGCACCGATCCGGTGAAGAAGCGACTCCAATCGCCCCCTGGGGGCTGCCAGCCGCCGCCGAACCACGCAGGGGTGAGCAGCACCACCTTAAACCGCGGGGGCAGTGGGTTCGGGGGCATAAGCTGAGCCCCGTCGAGGCCGGGCCTCAGCACGCGATAGTGGGCCGCCCGGGCCTCGCCCCCCAGCTGCAAGGAGCCCCGCTCCGGCCCGAAGGGCGGGATGCCCTCCACCTCCACCCAGAAGCCGACTCCCTCTTGGAGGCGAAGGAACTCCGCCAGGTAGAGATGGCGTTCGCGCGCGGTCCGCGTCCCCCTCTCCAGCGCGATGCCGAAGCGGGGCTCCCGCACGACGATCGTCTCTTCCGTCAGCACCCGCCGCGGCGGGGTCCCCTGCAGATAGGCGATGAAGTCCTCCTCGCTCAGCCATCCCTGGTCCTCCTCGAGGCGTCGGGTCGTGCGCGCCCACAGTGGGGCCAGCCCCTCCCCATTTGTCGCTATCCAAAGCTCCCCCGGCTTAAGGGGCCGGAGAAGCTCCCAGCGCTCTCGGTCTTTCTCTTTCTCGTTCTTCTCGGCTTCGCCCTCGTCGTGGCGATCGTCCTTCACCCTCACGAGGTCGGCGGGGAGCGGGAAGTAGCGGACCCAGCTCCCCTTCTCGCGGCGGACGAGGAGCGGCCCCCGGAGGCGCAGCCGGCCGTAGTCCCGGCCGGGTCGGCCGATGAGCCGGTGCAGCTCTTGGGCGCGCGGGCTGGGACGCTCGCTCGCGTAGTCCAAGGGGCTCACCCCACTGGAGAAGAGCACCCGCGCTCGAATCGCCCCCTGCACCGTGAAGGGCGTCGGAGGGAAGAGGCTGCGGGCCCGCGTCTCCTCACCGGCCGTAAACGGCCGCCCGTCGCGGAACAGCAGCACGTCGTGGGGCTCCAAAACGAGCTGCCACCTCTCTTCGTTCCCCATCCTCAAGCCTCCCCTCCCCGAGCCAGGAACGCGCAGACCAGCAGCCAGTCCGCCAGCCGTTCCACGCCCGACTTCGTCGGCGCCTCCGCGCTCCCGGGGCGAGGCTCCCCCAGGGCCTGCGCCAGGGCCACAAGCGTTTCACCCAGCTCCCGCGCTTGGCGCTTCTTGTTCTTGGAACTCAGGCCTTCCCCGGCTTGCCGTCGAAGGAGCCGAGAGAGCTCCGCCTGCTGCGCCTCGGGGGGCAACCCCGCCAGCGTGGGGGCCTCCAACGCCACCGTCTGCGGGAACCGCATGCTCAAGCGGCCGTCCCGCAGCCGCTCGTAGACGTCGAGGAGGATCCGAACGGGGTCAGAGTCCCGGCGCAGCGACTTGCACATCCAGCGGGTTCCCGCGGCGAGCGTCTCACCGGAGCGCTTAAGGACCTCCACAGCGAGGGCATTGCGATCGTAGTGCTCTTTGGCCGCCCTCTCGGCCCGCCGGGCGGCCTGCAGGACCAGATCCAGCGGGTGCAGGTGGTGGGCCACGGCCAGCCCCACTGACGCCGTCGCGCGGGGCCCTAAGGTCAGGAGCAGCCGATCCTTCTCCTTCCACGTCAGGTAGCCGGAGATCTTCTCGTCCTGATCGTCCTGAAATTTCACGATGAGATCGCCCTCACGAAGCTCGGCCTCCCCGCTGAAGACGGCCCGCAGCTCCCGCGCCGCCGACAGGGCGTCCTCGAGGGGGAGCAGGGCCAACACGTCGTCGCCTCCGGCGTAGACCACCCGCCCTTTATGGCGCTCTTCCACGATCCAGCGCACCAGCTTGAGGGAGAAGTCGGCCAGCGCGCTCGAGACGGTCGCGTGCAGCGCGGGGGTGAGGAGCCGCTTCGCCCCCAGCACGTCCCGCCATTCCCTGTGCTGTTCCAGCTTCTCCTGGACCTCCGGGTGCAGCAGCTCGCCGAAGCTGGGCAGCTCCTTGTGCGTGCCGCTGAGCCAGCGGCCCATGTGATCGCCGTCCATGAGGAGGAGGGCGTAGTACTTGGTGGGACCGCCGCCCAAGGCCCGATGGAGCTCGCTTAGGAGCCTACGGCCCTCCTGCACGGCCTGCGCGGCCTGATCAGCCGTTTTAGCCAGTCCGGGGACGGCCTCCTGGAGACGCTGCGGGGTTAGGGTGTCTATCAGGAAGAACTCCCCGTCGAACCCCAACAGCCGACGGGCCAGCTCGCGCCGCTCGCCCGACAGCTCCCCCGCCCGGGCTTCGAGGGAAGGAAGGGCCCCCGGGGCGACCGTCCGAGGGACGCCTTGCCGTTCCAACCAGTCCAGATAAGCGCGCAGGGCGCGCTCGACCTCTCGATCCCCTAAACGGAGCTTCTCCAGGGCTCGGGCCTTGAAGGGCGCGGCGGCCACCTCGCTGGTCGACGGGAAGCCCACGTGCAGGTCGAACTCGCGGCGTAGGACTTCCTCGTGAGCGAAGCGCTTCACGGCGCAGACGGCGCAGAGGCGCTCCCGGCCCTCCGGCTTCAGGTCGTAGCGATTGCGCTCGGCGCGGCGCTGGGCGGCCTCCCGCCAGAAGTCCTTGGCCGGAAGGGCCCGCGCCCGCAGCGCGGCCCGCTGCCCGCAGACGGTGCACTTCTCACCCCGCTCCTCGGCAGGGGGGAAAGCCCTCAGGGCCTTGCGGGCGTTGAAGGCCCGATCGGCCAGGTCGTACAGCAGGCTGTACACCGTTCCCCAGTTGGCGTCGTACTGCCCGCTCCGCTCCAGCGCCTCGTAGACGCGCCGAAACTCCTCAGGGGGACCGAGGAGCGCTTCATATCGGGCCATCACCGCCTCCGCCTGCTCTTTGCCCCGCGGTCGGTCCGCGCCCATCCAGGGGAGGATCGTCCAATAGAGCTCCCAATGGGCGGAGATCTGGGAGGCCCAGATCTCCCGGGTCATCGCGTCGACCGGGGCGAAGCCCTCGACGGCGGAATAGACGGCTTCGGCCAGACGCTCCCACGCCTCGAGGACCGCCCGCTCGGCCCGCTCGGCGGCCCGTTCCGCCTCCTCGGCAGGCAGGAGGGCCACGAATTTGTTGGGCAGGCTGGCCAGGCTCAGGGCCGCCGCGGTCGGCCGCTCCACGGGGACGCCCTTGCGCTCGATGAGCCACACGTCGCACAGGGGCTGTCCGCGGAGGGAGGGGTACACGATCGCATCAGGGCCGAACTCGTCGGCCAGGGCTTCCATAGCCCTCCAGGCCAGATAGGAGAGGAGCCAGCTCCCCGTCCAGAGGTCCTGGGTGCGGCGGGCCGCGGCTATGAACCCTTGCACGGGGCCGACGGAGAAGACGAGGAACGCGGGCCGGGGCAGCGCATCGGCGATCGCCGCCGTCATGGTGAGATGGTGCAAGAGGGCGTGGTCAGGCTGGCGCGTGTCGGCGGGGCTTACGAGGGTCAACGGGCCGAGCTTGGGGAGCTGGTGGCTTAGCCGATCGCCCAAGAGGCGCCAGAGGCGGAGGTATCGGCCCTCCGGCTCCTCCTCGCCCTTGAGGAGCCCCTCTACGATTTCCCGAACGCGCTCTTGGAGCTCCCTCGGGTCCTCCGCAAATCGGCCCAGGTCGAGCTTCCCCCCGGAGAGGGGGTGCTTGAGAACCGCTTCCACCTGGGTCCAGTAGGCTTCCGTTCCCTTCGGGAGGTTCAAGCGATCGGCGGCCGCGGCGATGCGATCGGCCCGTTCGGCCCGCTCTTGCTCTTCTCTTGAGGCCACCCGGCCTAAGGCCAGCTCCTGAAGCTCACGGGCGAGCGCCCCGTGCGAGACGCGGGTGCCCAGCACCCAAGCCTTGTGCGGCGGATCGTGCAAGAGGGCTGTGAGCTTCTGGGTCCAGCGATCTTCTACCATTTTGCGCTGCCTCCAAAGCACCAGTGACCGCTCCACTTCTTCTGGCACTCGTTCAGGAAATTCTGCATCACTCCCCAATCAGGCTGGTCCTTCTTGAAACGAGTCCTAAAAGCCGTGAGCAACAAGTGATATCCCTGTCCAATTCTTACAATTCGCAAGTGTAAAGGTGACGATTGTCGCCCCGGCTTGCCAGCAAAACCAAATACTCGTTGATCTCGATAGGAGTTAGACCGTAAGATCCCCCAAAACGCTTTCATGGCTTCCTCCCATCTCGAGAAGCCTTGCTGGCAAAAGAGAACCTTCGCATGCGAGGGGTGAAGAATCGCGAAATTGGGGCTATTTGAAGGCGAGGTTATTGCTACTCCTTTTGCTTGAAGCCAGCTCTGGACCTTCGCCTGACCCCATTCTAGGGCAGAGGAAAGGGCTAGCTTAAAGTCGCCCGCAGTTTTGTAGCAATTAGGATGCCAAGGAAACCCTTCCTCAGCGGATCGTAAGGCCAAAGAACCAAACCCCCGACGGGATCGTTTCCCCAAACCTCCAAGGAGGAGAAACACCAGAAGAGCTGCAAAGGCTGGGTCAGGCACTTGCACAGCGGGAGGCCGTGCTTCAAGAGAGAGACTCAAAGTTGCGCCGGGCTTGATTCCGAGTAGAGGAAACCTCTTTCGCGGATTATGGAGGAGAGGCTGAAAGGAGCCTGTTGGCAACTCTCCCTTTGCTTCCAGACGGACAACAACGCTTGAAGCGCAGCTCGTGCTCCCGAAGACCTCGGCCTCCCTCCCTTTCAGAGCGTCGAGATCCCGATCCCCCAGCACCCCGCCCAGAAGTGCGCGCAGCCAGTAGCGCAAGGCCCCCCGCACGGAGGCCGCCCGCAGCTCTGGCGTCCCACGGGGATCCGCACCCGCTAAGAAGAGGGGTGTAAGCGTTTCTATTTCCACTTCCACCTTCGTGCGCATCTTCTCCTTCTCCCCTTGACCCGCCCACATCCTACAGCCGAAAGATCCTCCCTTCCTGAGCCGATCGCCCCATCTCCTGCCTAGGCTGCCCCCCGATCGCGGAGCAGCAGGGCCAGATCCGCCACCAGCCGCGCCCGGATCGCTGGGCCCCGTCCCGTAGCCTCCAGCCCCAGCGTCCCCCGGTACTTCGTGTAGAGGGCCCGCAGCTGGTTGGCCACCGTCTTGGGCGAGCGCCCCAGGCGGCGGGCCAGCTCCGCGTTCGTCCCGCCCTCTCGCACCAACAGCTCGGCCACCCGCCGCTCCGCTTGGGTGAGCCGCCCCCAAAACGCCCGGAGCAGCTCCCGCCGCTCGTGCTCCTGCAGCTTTCGCTGCCGCTCGATCGCCCGATACGGGTCCTCCCACACCAAAAGCTCCCCCACCGTCGAGGGCAGCAGCGCCCAGCGCAGCACGGGCACCGGCACCAGCCGCACCCCCTCGGCCTCGGGCGCTTGTGCGCCCTCCAGGCGCATCCGGCGGCTCCGCTCCACCTCCGGCGCGGAGAGCAGGTGCCAGACCCGATCCCCCTCGTCGAAGAGGAGCTGCGCCACCA
>WFPR01000090.1 GCA_015487455.1 Candidatus Bipolaricaulota bacterium | reverse complement strand
TCGTTTCGGCTCGGGCTCAGCGCCCCTTGCGGGCCTCGCGGGCCAGGCGGTGGAGCGCCTGCCAGACGTCGCCCGGCCCGAAGCCGATCACGAAGTCGCCGGGCTCCACCCGCCTCGACAAGAACTCATAGAGCTCTTGAGCACTCGGCGCGTAGTGCACCCGGGCGTGCTCGCGCTCCAGGGCGTCGACGACGCGGCGCGCGTCGACGCCGGGGATCGGGTCCTCGAAGGCGGGGTAGATGTCCGTGACGAGCACCCAATCGGCGCGGCGCAGCGCCCGGGGGAAGTGCCCGTTCAAGTAGCTCAGGCGCGTGTAGCGGTGGGGCTGGAAGACGGCGATCACCCGCCGGGGTCGCCAGCCGCGCCGCGCCGCCTCCAAGTTCATCTCGATCTGCTCGGGCAGGTGGGCGTAGTCGTCCACGACGACGACGCCGTTCTCCTCCAAGATCTGAAACCGCCGCTCGGGGAGCCGGAAGCGCCTCAGCGTCCGGAGCATCGGGCCGAAGTCGAGCCCGACGAGGTGCCCGACGAGCAGGGCGGCCAGGGCGTTTCGCACGTTGTGGACGCCGGGGGCGTTCAGCTCCAGCTCCCCGACCGCCTCGCCCCGGAAGACGAGCCGGGCGCGGGTGCGCAGGCGGTGCTGCTCGACGTCGTAGGCGACGAGGTCCGCCCCGAGGGCGGGGGGGCGGCGGGCGCGCGCGCTGGGCGCGCTGGCGCCGGAGACGCCGAAGGTGAGCGCCCTTTTGGCGTGGCGGGCGAGCGCGGGCGTGTGGGGGTCGTCGGCCGAGAGCACCGCGACGCGGCTCCGGGCCACGAAGCGGGCGAAGGCCGCGACCAGCGCCGCCTCGCTCCTGTAGTGGCTCAGGTGGTCGAGACCGACGTTGGTGACCACGGCGATCTCGGTGCGGAAGCGGGTGAAGTGGCCGTCGCTCTCGTCGATCTCGGCCACGAGCCACTCGCCGTCGCCCCAGCGGGCGTGGCGCTCGCCCAGGGTGGGCGTCGGCGCCCCGATCAGATAAGCGGGGTCGAGCCCCGCGGCGCCCAGGAGGGCGGCGACCATGGCCGTGGTGGTCGTCTTGCCGTGGGTCCCCGCGACCCCGATCGCGCGGCGGAGCGCCAGCAGCGCCGCCAACAGCTCCTGGCGGTGGTGGACGGGGCAGCCCGCCGCCCGCGCCGCCCGCAGCTCGACGTTGTCGGGGCGGACGGCCGACGAGTAGACCACAAGGGCAGGCGGCTCCAGGTGCGCGGGGTCGTGGCCCCGGTGCACGGGAACGCCCGCGGCCCGCAGCCCGCGGGTGCGGGCGTTCTCCCTCAAGTCGGAGCCGCGGACGGCCAGGCCTTGGTCGTGGAGGATCCACGCCAGGGCGCTCATGCCGTCCCCGCCGATGCCGACGAGGTGATAGCGCTCCCCCTTGCCCTCGAGCTCGAGCGCGCTACACGCGGGCAGGGGGGCGCGCCCGTCCTCGCTTGTACGTTCGTGTCCGCGTCGTGGTTGTGGTGTGTGCGTCAAGGCAGCGTTCGACCTCCCTCCTCATCTGATCGAGGGCCTCGGGGCGGCTGAGCGCCCGGGCCCGTTGAGTCAAGCGTCGCCGCGCGGCCCCGTCCTCGAGCAACGCCCGCGCCTCGTCCGCCAGGCGGTCGAGCCGGGCTTCGAGAAGTAAGCGGCAGGCGCCGCGCTCGGCCCACCAGCGGGCGTTCGCCGTTTGATGGTCGTCGGCGGCGCCGGGCCAGGGGACCGCGACCGTGGGCACCCCCAAAGCCATCAGCTCGGCCAGCGTCACGCCCCCGGCCCGCGAGACGGCCACGTCCGCGGCCCGCATCCAGAGCCCGACGTCGGGCGTGTGCCCCAGCACCCGGACGCGCTCCCGAGCGCTCGGGGGGAGCGCCCGAAGTCGCTCACGCAGGCGGGCGGCCTCGCGCCCGGCCAGGATCGCCAGCTGCGCATCCGCTTTAGCGCTGATCAGCGCGTCGAGGCGGGCGAGGAGGGCCTCGTGGAGGGGGCGGGCGCCGTGCGAGCCGCCGAGCACCAGGATCAGCCCCGTCGAGGGGGCGAGCCCCAGCGCGCGCTTGGCCTCCTCGGGGCGGAGGGCGCGGGCCGCGAGCACCGCGGGGCGGAGCGGCACGCCCACCACGCGCAGCCCCTCGGGATGGGCGCGGGCCGCCAGAAATCGAGCCGTTTCAGGGTACGCGAGCCAGACGCGGTCGACGAGCGGGGCCAGCAGCCGGGTCACCAGGCCGGGCACGACGTTCTGCTCGTGAATGGCCGTGGGAAGCCCCAACTTCGCGGCCCAGAACACGGGCCCGAACGCCGCGTAGCCGCCCGTCCCGATCACGAGCTGGGGCCGGAAGCGCCTCAAAATTTCGAGCGCCTGGAGCATCCCGACGACGTTCTCCCCGAGCGCCCGGAGCGCGCCCAACGAGGGGCGGCGCTCGATCCCCCGCGCCCGGATGGGGAAGAACTCGACGTCAACACCCAGCCCCTTTTGGGGCCGTTGGGCGAGCACGCGGGCCTCGAGGCCGCGGCGCGTCCCGACGTAGCCAAGCTGAATGGAAGGGCCGTAACGCGCGCGCAGCGCCTCAAGGAGCGCCCAGGCCGGGTAGAAGTGGCCGCCGGTGCCTCCCCCGGCCACCAGGACCCGTCGAGTGGCAGCCAACCGTGCCTCCTTTCGCCCGTAAGGACGCGACCGTCGGGGTCGGGGCGGGCCCGCGCTCGGCGCCCGCCCGGGCGACGCTGAGCAGGAGCCCGACCATGGCCAGCGACACGACGAGCGAGGAGCCGCCGTAGCTGACGAAGGGGAGCGTGAGCCCCGTGACGGGGAGCGCGCCCACGGCCACGCCCAGGTTGATCGCGGCCTGGAACGAGAGCGCAAACGTGATCCCCGAGGCCAGGAGGAACCCGAAGGCGTCGGGCGCGCGGCGCGCGATCCGCCAGCCCCGCCAGCCCAGCGCCACGAAGAGCCCCACCACGAGCAGCGTCCCGAGGAGCCCCATCTCCTCCCCGATGACGGCCACGATGAAGTCGTTGTAGGCGGAGGGGAGGTAGAGCCACTTCTCGCGCCCGGCGCCCAGCCCCCGCCCCAGCAGCCCGCCGGAGCCGAGCGCGGTCAGCGACTGGAGCACGTGGTAGCCCGAGCCCTGCGGGTCGGCGAAGGGGTTTAAGTAGGCGAGGAGCCGCTCCCGGCGATACGGGGCCAGCCAGAGGAGCAGCCCCATCAGGGGCAGGGCCGCGAGCGCCGGCCCCACGAGATGGCGCAGGGGCGCGCCCGCCATGAACAGCATGAAGGCGACGATCGCGCCGTAGACGACGACCAGGGCGAAGTCGGGCTGGAGCACGGCGATCAGCGAGAGGACCGCCCACAGGGCATAGCAGGGGAGCGCGCCCGTCGTGAAGCGCTCCAGCTCGCCGCGCTCGCGCTTGCGGGTGAGCGAGGCGGCCAGGAAGACGATCAGGGCGAGCTTGAGCAGCTCCGTCGGCTGGAACGACAGCGGCCCCAGCTCGAGCCACAGCCCGTCGGGGGCCAGCGCGGGCACGAACGTCAGCAGCGTCAGCCCCACGGCGACCAGCAGGAGCGCGCCGTCGTAGGTGAGCAGCCTGGAGTGGTCGAGGCGCGCGAGCCCGAGCAGCAGCGCCAAGCCCAGCAGCGCCGCGACGAGCTGCCGGAGGAAGAGCCGCCCCGGCCCGAGGGGCTGCCCCGCCGAGGCGACCATGACCAGCCCGAGGAGCGTCAGCGCGACGGCGAGCCCGAGCAGCGGGAAGTCCATCCCTGAGGCGCCCGCAGGCCCCGCGAGCGAGGCTGGCTGCGAACGCGACGGCCCCCTCCGGCCCATGGCTGGCACCTCTCCTTCCCTCCCCTTTGGCGGCGGTCAAGGCGCTCCAAGCGCGTTGAAGTTGTAGGGCCCGGCGGGGATCGGCCGAAGGACCCCTGCTAAGGGGCCGGAGCGCCTTGATCACGCGGGGGGGTGACCCGTGTCTGGGCCTCAAGGGCCCGGACGGCTTGCCGGAAGCGCTCGCCTCGCTCCTCGTAGCTGCGGAATTGATCGAAGCTGGGCGCCCCCGGCGAGAGGAGGCAGACCCGAGGGCGCAGCGCCCAGGCCGCGCGCACGGCCTCCTCTAGGGCGCTCAGCTGCAGCACGCGGGGACGGGGGCCGCCCGCGCGCCGGAGGGCCTCGGCCCAGGCGCGCTGGGTTTGCCCGAGCAACACGACGGCTTCCAGGCGCTCAGCATGAGGGAGCACTGCCCGGGCGAACAGCTCCGGCGGGAGGCCCTCGTCGTAGCCGCCGGCGATCAGCACCAGCGGCCCCTCCTTTGAGAGGGCCTCGAGCGCCGCGCGGACCGCCTCGGGACTCGTCGCCTTCGAGTCGTTGACGAAGCGCACGCCGTCCAGCTCGGCCACCGGCTCCAAGCGGTGGGGCCGCCTCAACACGCCGTGGACGTCGAGGCCCTCCAGCGTGACGGTCGGGTCGAGGCCGCGGGCGGCCGTGAGCGCGGCGGCCAGGTTCTCCCGCTGGTGAGGGGGCAGCCCGAGCCCTCGAGCTTGAACGTCGGGGTCATCAGCGCTGAAGGGGCGGAGGCGGGCGCGCAGGCGCCTTGACAATCGGGGCACCAGCTCGGCGTGCACGACGGCGACGTCCCGCTCGTCCTGGCGGGCGAACAGGCGGCGCTTCACGGCGAAGTAGCGCGCGGGCGAGCCGTGGCGGTCGAGGTGGTGCGGCGCGAAGCGGGTGAAGACCCCGACGTGCGGCTTAAACTGCCGAACGCCCTCGAGCTGGTAGCTGCTCACCTCCAGCACCACGATCGCGTCGGGGGCGATCTCGCCCGCGTCCACGGCCTCGATGAGGGGCCGCCCGACGTTGCCCGCGACCACCACCCGATGGCCGCGGGCCCGGAGGAGCGCGGCGATCAGGTGGGTCGTCGTGGTCTTGCCCACGGTGCCCGTGACGGCGACGAGCCTGAGCCGAGGGCTAGAGGGGAGAAGGCGGTAGGCCAGCTCCAGCTCGCTCAGGACGGGCACGCCCCGGCGCCGGGCCTCCCGCACCAGGGGCGAGCGGAACGGGACGCCCGGCGAGGCCACGACGAGGTCCGCGCGGAGGGCGCGCTCCGTGTGCCCGCCCTCCTCGAAGGGAACCCCCCAGGCGCTCAGCTCGCGTCGGGCGTCAGGGGGGAGCGCGGCGCTCTCGCTCACGAAGACGCGCACGGCCCGCCGCGCGAGGTGGCGGACGACGGCTCGCCCCGTCCGCCCGTAGCCCAGCACCGTCACCCTCACCCCTGCCTGCTTCAGCCCCATGACGTTCATGACGTCCTCCATGGCAAGGGGGAGGCTAGGCGCCCGGGCCGAGGGGGCCAAGGACGCCTGTCTGCCCAAGCGTTCCGCTTTTTAACGCTTTTCTAACGATCGGTGGGTACGATGCCTCCCGGGCGGGAGGGCAGGGGAGGGGATGAGGCCCTCCATCGGCCTTGAGGGGTTTTCCCCACCCGCGCTCCCTAGACGCGGGGGCCTACGGGGAGCGGCGGGCAGGGTTTTCCCTCAGGGTCTCCCGGGACGGCCCTCGCCCCACCTCCCGAGGGCCGTCCCGCCCACCTCCTTTTTTATTGGGGAGGGTCAATGGTCAGAGGTCAGAAGGTCAGAGCCCGAGCGCCCGCTCGAGCCCCGCGGCCGCTCGGGAGACGGCCCCCTCGCCGAAGTCGAACGGCAGCCCGGCCGCCTCGAACAGCTCCGGCAGCGGGCGCGAGCCGCCCAGCGCCAGCGCTCGCCTGTAGAGCCGGACGGCCTCCTCGTAGTTCTGCTGCGACCGGAGCCAGAGGCCCAGCGCCCCGAGCTGCGCGATCCCGTACTCGATGTAGTAGAAGGGGTGCAGGTACAAATGGAGCTGTCGCTGCCAGCCCCAGCGGAGCGCGTCCTCGTACCCGGCCCAGCTCTCGAGCCCGCCGAAGCGCTCGTGCAGCTCGACCCACTTCGCCAGACGTGCCTCGCGCGGGTGGCCGGGGTGGGTGTAGAGCCAGTGCTGGAACGCGTCGATGGTCGCGATCCAGCAGAGCAGGGTGACGATGGTCTCCAGGTGCCGTCGGCGGGAGCGGTCCGCGTCCGCCGGGCTGTAGAAGACGTCCAGATGGGGCGCGCTCAGCAGCTCCATCCCCATGGACGCGACCTCGGCGAACTCCAGGGGCGCATGACGATAAGCGACCAAGGGCTCGTCGCGGACGGCGAAGGTGTGGAAGGCGTGGCCGCCCTCGTGGAGCAGCGTCCGCACGTCCGAGTCGCGCCCGACGGCGTTCATGAAGATGAAAGGCAGGCGGCGCTCCTCCAGCGTGGCCTGGTAGCCGCCGGGCGCCTTCCCCTTGCGGCTCTCCAGATCTAAAAGGCCCAGCTCGGCCAGCCGCCCGAACTGCGCCCCCAGCTCGGGGTCGACCCGCGAGAAGACCTCGCAGCAGCCCTCCACGAGCTCCTTCGCGCTCGAGAAGGGCCGCAGCGGCGGCTTCCCCTCCGGGTCGACGTTCAGGTCCCAGGGGCGCAGCTCGTCGACGCCCAGCTCCGCCTGGCGCCGGCGCTGCAGCGCGCGCATCAGCGGCACGACGTGCCGCTCGACGGCCTCGTGGAACTCCTCACAGTCTTCAGGCGTGTAGTCGAAGCGCTCCCGCTTCTTGAACGCGTAATCGCGGTAGTTGGCGAACCCGGCGTTCTCCGCAATTTGCTGGCGCAGCCGGAGCAGCTCGTCGAAGATCTCGTCCAGCTCGTCCTTGTCGCGGAGGCGCCGCTCCACGATGAGCTCCCACGCCTCCTGGCGGACGGCGCGGTCGGGCTCCTCCAGGTAGCGGGCCATCTGCTGGAGCGTCTGCTCCCGGCCGTCGTAGCGCACCGTCATCGCGCCCGTGATCTTCTGGTAGCGCTGCCCCAGCTTCTCCTCCTCCGTCTCGAGGGGCACGTTCGCCTCCCGGAACAGCTCGACGCTGTTCCGCAGCTTGCGATCGAGCACGAGGTAGCGGGCCTCGGGGAGGCGCGCGCGGGCCGGGCTCCTGACGTACAGCTCGTCCAGCCGGTGGAAGCGGGGCTTGAGCTTGGGCTCGATCTCCTCGACGAAGTGCAGGTACGCCTTCTCGTAATCGGGGTTGTCCGTCTGACACGTCATGCGGATGTAGCGGACCGTGCCCTCCTCGCGGATGACGGCCGTAAGCTCGGAGCGGTCGAGCAGCCAGCGCTCCAGCGCCTCGGGCGTGCTCAACTCCCGCCGCTCCAGCTCGTCGAAGAGGGGCTCCAGCTGCGTCCAGTCGCCCGCGTCGAGCGCCTCCGGGACGAACCGCCGTGGGTAGTCGCGGGGCAACCTGCGAGGGTCCAGCACCATCCGACCGACCTCCTTGGTCCTCTTTGATCTTTGAGTGCGTTGAAATCCCCTATTTGAGGCTTGCTGCACGGATGATA
The DNA here is from genome assembly GCA_015487455.1 of Candidatus Bipolaricaulota bacterium. Classification (GTDB taxonomy): domain Bacteria; phylum Bipolaricaulota; class Bipolaricaulia; order RBG-16-55-9; family RBG-16-55-9; genus S012-72. The sequence continues at coordinate 1,619 of WFPR01000090.1, read as the reverse complement.
CACGATGAGCGCGCGGCCCCTCAACCGCGCGCTCCCGGCGGGGCGTTCGGTTCAGCGCCCGGTCTCGGGCCGAGGGCGTTCTGCCCGAGGGCTTGAGCCTGCAGACGCGCTCACGTCGAGGAGCCACTCGGCGAGCAGGCGGACGCCGTAGCCCGTCGCGCCCTTCGGGCAGTAGAGCCGGGTCTCGACGTCGTAGGCCGTCCCCGCGATGTCGAGGTGCGCCCAGGGGTACTCGGAGCCCACGAACTCCCGCAGGAACATCGCCCCGGCGATCGCGCCCGCCTGGGGCAGCCCGCCGCCCCGGCCCAGCACGGAGTTCTTCAGGTCCGCGACCTCGCTCTTGAGCAGCGCCTTGTACTCGTCGAAGAGGGGCAGCTCCCAGACGCGCTCGCCGCTCCGCTCGGCCGCCCGCTTCAGCCGGCTCAGCAGCCCGGGGTCGTTCCCGAAGAGCCCGGCGGCCTCCTTGCCCAGCGCCACGACGCAGGCGCCCGTGAGCGTGGCCAGGTCCACCACGGCCCTGGGGCGGAAGCGCTTCGCGTAGTGGAGCGCGTCGGCCAGGATCAGGCGGCCCTCGGCGTCCGTGTTGGTGATCTCGACGCTCTTGGCGCCGCCCGCGAGCGGGAGCACGTCGCCGGGCTTGAGCGCCCGCCCGCTCGGCAGGTTCTCCACGGCGGGGACGAGCCCGACCACCCGGACGGGCAGCCCGAGCGCCGCGACGGCCCTCAGGGCGCCGAGGACGGCCGCCGCCCCGGCCATGTCGTACTTCATCGCGTCCATCCCCTCGCGGGCCTTGAGCGAGATCCCCCCGCTGTCGAACGTGACCCCCTTGCCGACGAGCACGTATGGGGGCTCGCTTTCCAGGCCCTCGGGCGCGTGCTCGAGCACGATCAGCCGGGGCGGCTCCTCGCTCCCCCGGGCCACGCCCAGGATGCCGTTCAGCTTCTCGGCCTCCAGGGCGCGCTCGTCGAGGACCGTGCAGCGGAGCCCCCGCTCGTCCGCGAGCTGTCGGGCGCGCTCGGCCAGCGCCCGCGGCGGGAGCGCGTTGCCCGGCTCGTTCGCCAGGTCGCGGGCGAAGCAGGCCGCCTCCGCAAGAACGTGCCCCGCCCGGGCGCCCGCCTCCAGCTCGGGGATCTTCGTCCCGTCGGCCTCGACGATCGTGAGGCCCTTCAGCCCGCTCCCTTGGCGGGATTGACGCCGATGGCGCTCGAAGCGGTACGTCCCCAGCACGGCCCCCTCGACGAGGGCCTGGGCGGCCACGCGGGGCTCAAGCCCGCCGACGCCCGCCCCGTGGGCGACCGTCACGAGCTCCCCCCAGCGCTCGGCGGCGCGGGCGGCCGCGGCCATCGCCTCCCGCACCCCATCTGCGTTGAACGCCTCGCGCTCGCCGAGCCCCACGAGCAGCACCCGCTTGGCGGGGAGCCGCCCCTGGGTGGGCACCCAGAGCGTCTCGCCCCTCTCGCCCCGGAAGTCGCCGTCGCGGATGAGCGAGAGGAGCAGCCCGTCCAGCGCCCGGTCGACGGCCCGGGCCGCCCCGCCGAGCTCCCGAACGCCCCGAAACACCCCCAAGCAGAGGGCCTCCGTCGCCACCTCCGTGACGCTCCCTTGAACCACCCGAACGT
>WFPR01000089.1 GCA_015487455.1 Candidatus Bipolaricaulota bacterium | reverse complement strand
CGTCAGGAGCGCGTTGTACCACGGGCTGAAGAGGTTCTCGCGCAGCCAGCGCAGCGGCCCCACCCGCGCCGAGGGCGGCGGGAGGACCTCCCCTTCCCCCTCGCGTTCGCGCTCGGGGCCGGGGCGCAGCTCCGCCTTCGGGACGGCGGCCTTCTTCGTCTCCGCGTCGGCCATCGCGATCAGCGCTCCACGAAGCGGATTCGACGGTTGTACCAGTTCATGAGCAGCGAGGTGAGCAAGCTCATCGAGAGGTAGCTGGCCATGATCACGAGGATCATCTCGACCTCGCGGCCCGTCTTGTTGATGATCGTCTGGGCCACGCTGAAGAGGTCGGGGTAGCCGACGGCCACGGCCAGGCTCGAGTTCTTCGCCAAGTTCAGATATTGGCTGGTCACGGGCGGGACGATCACCCGCAGCGCCTGGGGCAGGATCACCAGGCGCAGGGTTTGATACCCCGTGAGCCCCAGGGCCAAGGCGGCCTCCCGCTGGCCCTTGGAGACGGCCAGGATGCCGCCGCGGACGATCTCGGCGATGAACGCCCCCGTGTAGACGACCAGCCCCGTCAGCAGGGCCGCGAACTCGGGGCTGAGCTGCAGCCCGCCCTGGAAGTTGAAGCGGCCCAGGGTGGCCCGCTCCCAGGCGATCGGACTCGTCGGGGCGAGCAGCCAGCCGACCCCCGCGACCAGCGCGAAGACCCCGAGGCCCCAGAGCAGCGGCGAGCCGGGGCGGTCGACCCGCTTAAGATGTCGGCGCCGGGCGACGTACACGACGGCGCCGAGCGCCAGCCCGACCAGCAGCGCGAGCCCCCAGACGCCCGCGCCCTCCGTGAGGTAGGGCCGCGGGAGCACCAGCCCCCGCTGGCTCAAGTAGATGCCCCAGGGCAGCTCCACGGCCTGGCGCACCGGCGGCAGCTTCAGGAACGTCGCGGTGTACCAGAAGAAGAGCTGCACTAGGAGCGGGGTGTTGCGGATCGTCTCCACGTAGACCGTCGCGATCTTCTGGATGAGCCAGTTGCGCGAGAGCCTGGCCACCCCGGCGACGAGCCCCAACAGCGACGCGAGCACGATCCCCACCACGATGACGCGCAGGCTGTTCGCCACGCCCACGAGGAACAAGTACAGGTTGGAGTCGGTGCGCTTGTGCGGCAGGCCCTCGGAGACCGTGAACCCCGACGTGGAGCTCAAAAAGTCGAAGCCGAACTCCAGGCGCTTCGTGTTCTCGACGTAGTTCCCGTAGAGCCAGGAGGCGAGCAGCGCGATGAGGGCCAGAAAGGCAAGCTGGACGAGCAGGCGCACGACGCGGACGTCCCGGAAGAGGGCGAAGAGCCTCGGCATCGCTCGAGTCGCTCCCGACGTCTTTGGTTTTGGGCTCGGCTATCGGTGGAAGAAGCGTAAGCGGGGGCGCGGCCCGCTGCAACCCCATCGGGGGTCCGCAAGCCGCGCCCCTCACTCACTCACAGCTTGCGCTGAACACGCTCCTTAAGCGGAAGGGAGCTTAGCGGAACGGCGGCGAGTAGAGGAGGCCGCCCTCGGTCCAGAGGGCGTTGAGCGTCCCCTCGCGGGTCAGGCCGATCGGGGTGATGTTGCGGTCGTAGATCTCGCCGTAGTTCCCCAGGGTGCGGATGACGTTGGCGCACCAGTCGTTGCTCAGCCCCAGCTTCTCCCCGAAGTCGCCCTCGACGCCCAGGAGCCGCCGGACCCGGGGGTCGTCGCTCTGGAGCATCGCGTCGACGTTCTGGGAGTTGACGCCCAGCTCCTCGGCCTCGATGGTGCAGAAGACCGTCCACTTCACGACGTCGAACCACTGGTCGTCGCCGTGGCGGACGACCGGCCCCAGGGGCTCCTTGGAGATCGTCTCGGGCAGGATGACGTGCTCGTCGGGGTTGGCGAGCTTGGTGCGGATGGCGGCCAGCTGGGACTTGTCGGAGGTGATCGCGTCGCAGCGGCCCTCGTCGTAGGCCTGGTCGCGGGCGGCCGTCTCGGCGAAGACCAGCGGGGTGATGTCGAGGCCGTTCTGGGCGGCCCAGTCGATCAGGTTCTGCTCGGTGGTCGTCCCCTGAAGCACGCAGATGGTCGCGCCGTCGAGCTGGAGGGCGCTGGTGATGCCCGAGTCCTTGCGGACCATGAAGCCCTGCCCGTCGTAGAACGTCGTGGGGGCGAAGTTGTTCTTGAGGTCGACGTCGCGGAGGAACGTCCAGGTCGTGTTGCGGATCAGGACGTCGATCTCGCCGGTGGCCAGCGCGGTGAAGCGGGCCGCGGCCGTCAGCGGCCGGAACTCCACGGCGTTCGGGTCGTTGAAGATGGCCACGGCCAGCGCGCGGCAGTAGTCGATGTCGAAGCCGGAGAACGTCCCGGTCTCCTCGTCGAGGAAGCCGAACCCGGGCACCCCCGAGTTGACCCCGCAGATCAGCTTGCCCCGCTCCTTGATGACCCCGAGCGTCCCGCCGTCCTGACCGATCGAGACGAGCGGCAACGCCACCGCCACCAACGCCAACACCGCGACGACCTTGAGGCTGCTACGCCACATGCTCTCCGGACCTCCTTCTTGTTTTGGGGTCGCTGGGCTTTCAGGGCACTGTAGCAGACGCGGGGCCGGGGTGTCAAGTCGAGTCCCGAGCTGGATCTGATCGGCTCGGCTCGGCGTGTGAATCAATCCCAGCGGAACGCCCGCGCGGCGAGCAGGGTGAACGCCGCGGTCGAGGCCAGCAGCACGGCGACGTCGTGGGGCCAGGGCCAGTGCCCCCGGCCCAGCCAGGCGTGCTTCAAGAGGTCGAGCACGTAGCTCAGGGGCATCAGCCGGGCAATATGTTGCATGAACGGCGGCATCACGTCGAGCGGGATGATCACCCCGCTGAAGAGCAGCATCGTGAAGAACACCGAGGTGCTCACGGCGTAGGTCAGGCGGGCCGTGGGGAAGGCGCTCCCGAGCAGGAAGCCCAGCGAGAACAGGCTGAGCGCGCCCAGCGTGAACGCGCCCCAGAGCGACAGGGGGTTGGCGAAGGCCCGGAGCCCGAGGAAGAGCTTGGCCAGCGCGAGGAGCAGCAGCGCGGCCAGCAGGGTCATCAGGTACACGACGAGGGCCTGGGCGGCGAGCACCGCCCAGGGGCGCAGCGGCGTCACGCGGAAGCGCCTCAGGATGCCGCGCTCGCGGGCGACGGCCAGCGGCCCGCTCAGGGTGTAGATGGCGTTCGAGGCGAGCCCGATCGCGATCGGGATCGGGACGAGCAGGTCGCCGGGGGCGAAGCCCCCCAGGCTCACGTCCGGCTCGCGGCGGAAGATCGCCCCGAACAGGAACAGCAGCAGGGGCAAGAACACGAACGTGAGGAAGACGGCCTGCCACTCGCGCAGGAAGAGCAGCGCCTCGACCCAGACGAGCCGCGAGAAGCCCCTCAGGCTCATGGGCGCAGCTCCCTCCCCGTGAGCGCCAGGAACACGTCCTCGAGGGTGGCCCGCTGGACGTGCAGGTCGTCCAGCGGCCAGCCCGCCGCCTCGGCCCGCTTGACGAGCGCCAGCAGGGTGGCCTTGGGGTTCTCGCTGTAGAGCACGACCGTCTCGCGGCCGTCGCGGACGAGGCGCTCGACCCGCCGGACGGCGGGCAGCCCCTTCAGCCCTTCAACGTCCACGCGAGCGTCCGCTCTGGGGGCGGCGCCGCGGGGCGGCAAGGAGAAGACGATGCGGCCCTCGCCCCCGAGCCGGGCGATCAGCTCCTGGGGGCTCCCCTGGGCCAAGAGCTTCCCGCGGTCGAGGATCGCGACGCGGTCGCAGAGGCGCTCGGCTTCTTCCATATAATGGGTCGTCAGGAAGATCGTCGTCCCCCGCCCGCGCAGCTCCAATAAGAAGTCCCAGACGGCGCGGCGGCCCTGGGGGTCGAGCCCCGTGGTCAGCTCGTCCAAGAACACCAGCTCGGGGCCGTGGACGAGCGCCAGCGCGACGTGCAGCCGTTGCTTCTGGCCCCCGGAGAGCGCCGCGTAGTGGCGGCCCAGCACGCTCCCGAGCCCCAGCGGCTCGACCAGCCGCTCGAAGCGCCGCCCCCAGGGGCCCCTTCGCCGGTAGAGGCTCGCGAAGAGCGTGAGCGCCTCGTGGACCTTGATGCGGTCGTAGAGGGCCGTGGTCTGGAGCTGGACCCCGATGCGCTCGCACAGCTCGTAGCGGTCGCGCCGGGGGTCGAGGCCCAGCACCCGCACCGTGCCGCGGTCGGGCGTGCGCAGCCCTTCTAAACACTCGATGGTCGTGGTCTTGCCCGCGCCGTTGGGGCCCAGCAGCCCGAAGATCTCCCCCGGCTCGACCTCGAAGCTGACCCCGTCCACGGCCTTGACGCGGCCGTAGCGCTTGACCAGCCCTCGCACGACGACGGCCTTGGCCTTCATGGTGTGAGCGCCCCCATGCTCGGTGCGGTCGCCTTCACCGCCCGCGTCGAGTCTCGGCCTGAGCTTGGGCTTGGGCTTGGGCTTGAGTTTGAGGCTGAGGCCCCCGTCGGGCCGTGTGGGCCTCGGCGTCCTCCTCCCACGACGCCTCGTCCTCGAGGGGCTCGACGTGGATGGTGATGCTGACGGGGCCGCCCAGCGCCTCGCGGATGTCGCGCTCGATCCGCTCGCAGAGGTCGTGGGTCTCCTGGACGGTGCGGCGGCCGGGGACGAGCAGGTGGAAGTCCACGAAGCGCTTCGGACCGGCGCGGCGCGTCCGCAGGCGGTGGTACGTGATCGGCATCGGCCCGTCTCGGCTGTACTTTTGGAGAACAGCCTCGATCTTCTGGAGCTCGTGAGGCGGGAGGGCGGTGTCCATGAGGCCGCGGAACGAGCGCTTCAGCAGATCGACGCCCGAGACGACGATGTTGAGGGCCACGGCCAGCGCGAGGGCGGGGTCCAGCCAGGTGAAGCCCGTGAGCAAGGTGGCCCCCAGCCCCAGCAGCACCCCCGCGGTCGTCCAGACGTCGGTGAGGAGGTGCTTGGCGTGGGCCTCCAACAGGATGGAGCCGTGGGCGCGGGCGGCGCGCAGGAGCTGCCAGGCCAGCAGCAGGTTCACCAGGGCCGCCGTGGCCGCGATCCCGAGCCCCAAGGGCAGCTCCTCCAGGGGATCGGGGTGCAGCAGGCGCTCGACGGCCTTGTAGGCGATCCCCCCGGCGGCCAGCAAGATCAGCGTCCCCTCGGCCCCGCTGCTGAAGTACTCCGCCTTCTCGTGGCCGTAGGGGTGGGACTCGTCGGCCGGTCGGGCCGCGATCTCCACGGCCACCAGCGCCAGCAGCGCGGCCACGACGTGGATGAGCGACTCGGCCGCGTCGGAGAGCAGGGCCACGGAGCCCGTGATCGCGTAGGCCAGCCCCTTGAGGGCCAGGACGCCCACGGCCACGCTCAGCGCTAGGCGCATCCAGCGGCGCCGCTCCCATCGTCCCCGCTCGCCCTCGTCGCGCGTCACGGTCATCTCTCGCTCGGTCGGACCCCTCCCCATTGCTACGCCACGCTCAGGGGCGCTGTCAAGCCGCTTGACGGGGGCGGAGGCGCGATCTATAGTAGGCGGGTGATCCCCCATGCCCATGAACACGGCCACGTTGACGATCTCGGAGTTCGCGGAGCGGTTGGCCTCAGAGGCCCCGACGCCGGGCGGGGGGGCGGCGGCCGCGGTGGTGGGGAGCCTGGCGGCGGCGCTGGTGGCCATGGTCGGGCGCGTCACCCTCAAGGGGCGCGAGAAGACCCCGAACGAGCGCCCCGAGGAGGAGTACGAGCAGCTGGCGGCCATCGTCGAGGAGGCCGACGAGCTGCGGGCGCAGCTGCTCAAGCTGGCGGACGAGGACGCGGAGGCGTTCGAGCGGGTGCTGGCCGCCTACCGGCTGCCCAAGGGCACCGACGAGGAGAAAGCCAGGCGCCGCGAGGCGATCCAGCGGGCGCTCAAGGGCGCGGCCGAGGTGCCCTACCGCACGGCGGAGCTGTGCTACAAGGTGCTCGAGCTGGCCCAGCACGCGGCCGATTTGAGTTCAAAGCACGTCGTCAGCGACGCCGGGACGGCCGCCTCCCTGGCCGAGGCGGCGCTGCACTCGGCCCTCCTCAACGTCGACATCAACCTCAAGGCCATCAAGGACGAGAAGTTCACCCACGTGTACCACAAGAAGAGGGAGGACCTGGCCCGGGAGGCGCGGGTGCGCCGGGACGCGACGCTGGCGATCGTCGAGGACTGGATCCGGCCTGAGGCTTAATTAAGGATCTCCTAGCCACTCCTCGCGGGAGATGCCCGAGTCCCGCAGGATGCGGCGTAGCAGGTCGACGCCGATCTCCCTTTGATGGGGGTTCGGCACCCGGACGACCTGCTGGCCGCGACGCATGAACTGGTGTCGGCCGCCGGCGAAGGGACCCTCAAAGCCGAGCTCGCGCAGTCGCTGAACGAAGCGCTCCCGCTTGAGGGGGGTCAGGCGTTTTCGCCGTCGCTTGGGCATCGGGCGCTACGCGGCCACGCGGTTGAGGTCGAGGCCCTCGAGGACGGGCAAGGGGAGGTCGTGCTTGAGCCGGACGACGATCCACTCCTCCAACACGTCCTGAAGCTCCTCGCGGCACGCGTCCTCGGTAGGGGCATGGGCCCAAACCCCCTCAAAGCCCGGAATGTGGCCGTAGACGGTCCCGTCCCGCAGGCGCTCGAACCGCGCCCGCGCCATGGCCGCTTGAATGTAGCGCGTCAGCATGGCGCTCCCATTGTACGCCGCCCGCTCGTATCGACCAACGCCGCTTGACTTGCCCCTCAGGGGACTTTACGCTGTATGCCCCATGAGCGTGGAGAGTGAGCAGCTTGAAGGAATGCTCCAGGAGGCCGTGGAGGCGGCCCGGGAGGCCGGGGCGCTCCTCCGGGAGCGCTTCGGGCGCGTGGCGGGCTACGAGCTGAAGACGGGCCATCAGGATCTGGTGACGAGCGCGGACGCGGAGGCCGAGGCCGTCATCGTCCAGCGGCTCAAGCGGGCCTTCCCCGAGCACGCCATCCTTTCAGAGGAGATGGCCTTCGCGGCCCGCCAGCGCGGCGAGCCGCTCCCCCCGCCCGAGGGCTTCCGCTGGGCCGTCGACCCCCTGGACGGGACGACGAACTTCGCCCACGGGGTGCCGTTCTTCGCCGTCTCGATCGCGCTCGAGCGCGACGGCGAACCCCTCGTCGCCGCGATCTATGAACCCCTGCGCGACGAGCTGTTCACGGCGGTCCGGGGCGGGGGCGCGGCGCTCAACGGGCGGCCCCTGCGCGTCTCGGGCGTCGCCGAGCTGAGGCGGGCGCTGCTCGGGACGGGCTTCCCGACGCGCTCGCCGCTTCGGGAGCGCAACCTCGAGTACATGGCCCGATTTCTCCCAAAGGCGCAGAGCTTGCGGCGCTTCGGCGCGGCGGCGCTGGGGTTCGCGTACGTGGCCTGCGGGCGGCTGGAGGCGTACTGGGAGCTGACGCTCAACCGCTGGGACTGCGCCGCGGGGGTGCTGCTCGTCGAGGAGGCGGGCGGGCGGGTCAGCCGCCTCGACGGCGGCCCCGTCGGCCCCGACGACCACGAGATCGTGGCCTCCAACGGCCACCTGCACGACGCGCTGCTCGACGTGTTCGCGAAGTAAGCCATGGGCGAGCCAGGGTGGGTGCGGATCGCGGACCTCCCCCGGCATCTGGGGGAGGAGGTGCTGATTCAAGGCTGGCTGTGGCAGAAGCGCTCCAGCGGCGGCATTCAGTTCTTAATCTTGCGGGACGGGAGCGGGATCGTCCAGGCCGTCGTGACGAGGAAGAACCCCGAGGCGTTTGAGGTGGCCGACGAGCTGGTGCAGGAGGCGGCCGTGCGGGCCTGGGGCGTCCCCAAGGCGGACCCACGGGCGCCCACGGGCTACGAGCTGGCGATCACCAAGCTCGAGCTGGTGCAGCAGCGGGAGGGCTACCCGATCACGCCCAAGGAGCACGGGCCGGGCTTCCTGCTCGACCACAGGCACCTCTGGATCCGCTCGCCCCGCCAGAGCGCCATTCTAAGGGTGCGCCACGAGCTGCTCCGGGCCATCCGGGAGTTCTTCGAGGCGCGGGGCTTCGTCGAGACGGACGCGCCCATCTTCACCCCGCTGGCCGTCGAGGGGACGACCACCCTCTTCGAGGTCGAGTACTTCGACGAGAAGGCGTACCTCTCGCAGAGCGGGCAGCTCTATCTGGAGGCCACGGCCATGGCGCTGGGGCTCGTCTACTGGATCGGCCCCGCCTTCCGGGCCGAGCGCTCCAAGACCCGCAAGCACCTGATCGAGTTCTGGATGGCCGAGGCCGAGATGGCCTTCTACGACCACGAGCAGAACGTTCAGATTCAAGAGGAGCTCGTGAAGTTCGTCGTGCAACGGGTGCTGGAGCGCCGCGCTCAGGAGCTGAAGACGCTGGGGCGCGATTTGAAGCCCCTGGAGCGCGTTGTCAAGGAGCCCTTCCCCCGCATCACGTACCGGGAGGCCCTTGATATCCTTAAGCAAAAGGGTCTAGAGCTGCCCTACGGCGAGGACTTCGGCGCGCCCCACGAGGAGGCGCTGGGGGAGCACTTCGGGGTGCCCGTCTTCGTCGAGCGCTTCCCCGCGAACATGAAGGCGTTCTACATGCAGCCTGACCCTCGGGACCCGAGCGTGGTGCTGGCCGCGGACCTGATCGCGCCCGAGGGCTACGGCGAGATCATCGGGGGCAGCGAGCGCATCCACGACGAGCGACTCTTAATTCAAAAGCTTGAGGAGTTCGGGCTGCCCCGCGAGCCCTACGAGTGGTACCTCGACCTGCGGCGCTACGGCTCGGTGCCGCACGCGGGCTTCGGGCTGGGGATTGAACGAACAGTCGCCTGGCTCACGGGCGCGCCGCACGTGCGCGAGTGCATCCCCTTCCCCCGGATGCTCTACCGCCTGCGACCGTGACGGCTCCGTTTTCGTGAAGGTTTCCGTGGAGCCCGCACGGGGCGAGTTGCCGGTGCGGGAGGGCTTTGCTATACTGGCGTCCAGCTCGCAGCTCGGCGCAACCCGAGGTGGTCCCGACTGGAACGCGCGTACGAGGTGCTGTACATCGTTCGACCCGACGTCGAGGAGGGCGAGTACGCCCAGGTCGTCAGCAAGTTCGAGGGGAGCGTGCAGGAGCTGGGCGGGGTCGTCACGAACGTCGAGGAGTGGGGCTCGCGGCCCTTCGCCTACGAGATCGAGCACTACGACCGGGGGTACTACGTCCTGATGCAGTTCACGCTCGACGTCGCCAAGCTGGGGGAACTGGACGAGCGCTTCAAGCTCGACGAGCGGGTGCTGCGCCACCAGATCGTCCGTCTTGAGGACGAGGAGCTGAAGGCGCCGAAGGGGGAAGCGGAAGGAGCGCGCGCTTCGGCTTAGGGGCGTTGAGACGGGCTAGGGAAGAAGGCGAGGGCCGCATGGCGGGGCTGAATCGCGTGATCCTCATCGGGAACTTAACGGACGATCCGGAGCTGCGGTACACCCAGAACGGCACGGCCCGGGCGCGCTTTCGGGTCGCGATCAACCGGCGATGGCGCGACCGCGACGGCCAGCTCCAGGAGGAGACCACGTTCGTGCCGGTGGTCGTCTGGGGGCCGCAGGCGGAGACCTGCGCCAATTATCTGGAGAAGGGGCGGCTGGTGGCCGTCGAGGGGCGCCTGCGCATCGACTCCTTCGAGACGGCGGAGGGCGAGCGCCGCAAGGTCGTCGAGGTCGTCGCGGACACGGTGCAGTTCCTGGGGAGCCCCGGGGCCGGGGCGCGCGAGCCGGAAGCGGAAGCGGGGGCGGAGGCGGGCGCGGCGCCCGTCGAGCCCGAGCCGCTCGAGCCCAAGGCGGGCGGCAACGAGCCCGGTGAAGAAGAGGAGGTCCCGTTTTAAGCGCCATGCGCCGCAAACCCCGTCGCGTCTGCGAGGTCTGCAAGCACGGCATCGAGCTGACGTACAAGCGCCCTGAAGAGCTTCGGCGCTACATGAACCGCCTGGGCAAGATCCTGCCGAGGCGGGTGAGCCGCCTGTGCGCCAAGCACCAGCGGCGGCTCTCGCGCGAGATCAAGCGGGCCCGCGTGATGGCCCTCCTCCCCTACGAGGTCGAGCCTTAAGCCCCTTGACGCACGCCCCGCGGGCAAGGCGAGCATGACGGGCTCCGACCTTCTCGTCCAGTTCCTGCTGTTCGGGCTCGGGTTGGGCGGGCTCTACGTGGGCGCGGAGGGCTTCGTGCGGGGCTCGGCCCGCCTGGCGGAGGGGCTGGGCGTCTCGCGGCTCGCGATCGGGCTGACGCTGGTGGCCTTCGGGACGTCCGCGCCGGAGCTGGCCGTGAGCCTCCTGGCCGCCCTCAAGGGCACGCCCGACCTGGCCGTCGGGAACGTCGTCGGGAGCAACATCGCGAACGTCGGGCTGATCCTCGCCCTGGCCGCGCTGTTGCGCCCCCTGCAGGTCCGGGCGTCGATCGTCCGCCGAGAGATCCCCTTCATGCTGGGGGTCTCGCTGCTGTTCTGGGCGCTGGCCGCCAACGGGACCGTCGGGCGCCTGGACGGCGCGCTGCTCGTCCTCAGCCTGCTGCTGTTCCTGGCCCTGATGTACGCGTACCGCGGCGAGGGCCTGGACGAGGAGCTGCTGGCCGTGGGCTCGGACAGCCCTGAAGCCGGGGCGGAGGCGAGGGCGGTTGGGCTCGTCCGGGCCGTGGGGCTGGCGCTCGGCGGCCTGGTGGTGCTGCTGGTGGGGGCGCGGCTCCTGGTCGACTCGGCCGTGGCCCTCGCGCGGAGCCTGGGCGTCCCCGAGGGGGTGATCGGGCTGTCGCTGGTGGCCGTCGGGACCTCGCTCCCCGAGCTGGCGACCACCGTGGTGGCCGCGCTGCGAAGGGAGATGGCCATCAGCGTGGGCAACGTCGTCGGGAGCAACGTCTTCAACCTCGCGAGCGTGATCGGCGTGGTGGCCTTGGTCCACCCCCTGCCCGTGATGGCCAGCTGGCTGACCCGCGAGATCCCCGTGATGCTGCTCTTCTCGCTGGCGCTCCTCCCGCTGTTGGGCAGGCAGGCCCGCCTCGAGCGCTGGGAGGGCGCCCTGCTGCTCCTGGGCTACGTCGCCTTCCTCGTCTGGGTGGTTCGCTGATATGCCCTGTCTACCCTACCGGCCTACCGGGCGGCGGGGCCAGCAGGGCCAGCAGGGCCAGCGGGCCCGTCGGGCCCGCTGAGGACCGCGACCCGGCGGAGGACCAGCCAGCCCGTCAGCCCCGAGAGCAGCGAGCCCGCGAGCACCCCGAGCTTGGCCTGCTCCAGCCAGCGCGCCGCGTCCGTCCCCGGCGGGAAGGCCAGCTGAGCGATGAACAGCGCCATGGTGAACCCGATCCCCCCTAAGCAGCCCATCCCGAGAACGTGTCGCCAGGTGAGGTCGCTGGGAAGCTCGGCCAGCCCCAAGCGCACGGCCAACCAGGCGCCCAGCGCGATGCCCAAGGGCTTGCCCACGAGCAGCCCCAGCGCCACCCCCGCGCTCACGGGGGTGAGGGCGTCCGCGAGCCCCGGCCCGCTCCACCCGGTCCACCCCTTCAGGGTCACGCCGGCGTTGGCCAGCGCGAACAGCGGCACCACCCCGAAGGCCACCCAGGGATGGAGGACCCGCTCCAGGCGCTGCAGGGGCGGCTCCACCCCCCGACAGGCCCGTTCCAGCGCGTGGACGGCAGCCTGCTGGTGAGCGGTCATCAGCATGCGGCGGCTCCGTCGCCGCCGTCCCGACCCCGACCCCGGCTCGATCGCGCGCTCGAACTGGTCGAGGATCTCGCGGCTCCGCTGGAGGAAGGCCCACGGCCGGATCTGGGTGCGCACCGGGATCGTGAACGCCAGCAGCACCCCCGCCACCGTCGCGTGGATCCCCGACTTCAGGAACGCCAGCCACAGGGCCAGGCCGATGAGGAGGTAGAACGCGGGATGCCGCACCCCGAGGCTGCCCAGGAGCCAGGCGAGCGCCAGCAGCCCGAGCCCCGCCCCCAGGGGCTCCCAGGCGACGGCCTTCGAGTAGAACAGGGCGATGGTCAGCACGGCCCCGAGGTCGTCGACGATGGCCAACGCCAGCAGCAGGGCCTTGAGGCTGAGGGGGGCTCGGGCGCCGAGCAGGGCGAGCACCCCCAACGAGAAGGCGATGTCCGTCGCCATCGGCACCCCCCACCCC
>WFPR01000088.1 GCA_015487455.1 Candidatus Bipolaricaulota bacterium | reverse complement strand
CGGCCCCCGGAGGTCCCGGCTCCGTCGACAACTGTGACGACGGTGACGATGGCGACGACGGCGTTGGAGGGGCGACGGCCCCCGTCGTCGTGTCCGCCCCCGCGGAGGTCCCGGCGATCACGTCGGGAGGGGGGCTCGCCGGGCGTTCGACCGCGGCCGTGGCGGCGGCCTCGGCCCGCTGCTGCCGGGCCTCCTCGATCAGCTTGTGGCGGGGCTTGCACAGGAAGCGGATGGCCGTCCGCGGCTCACCGTCGATCTCGACGTCCACGAAGCTGGGGATGGCCACCAAGTCGATGCCGCTGGAGGCCAGGTAGCTGCGGGCGATGGCGATCGCCTTGACCGTCTGGTTGACGGCCTTCGGCCCGATGGCCTGGATTTCGGCCTCCCCTTGCTGGCGGATCGTGTTGGCCAGGGCGCCCGCGGCGCGGATGGCGTTCGAGGTCGCGGAGACCTTGAGGATGTTGCCCATGGTCGACCTCCTTGGGTGCTTGCTGGCCTCGTCGACCAACCCGTCGGCTAACTCGTCAGCTAAGCAGTATAGCGAAGTCCCCCAGCGGGCACAATGGGCCGGGGGCGGGTCGGGTCAGCGGGCGCGCTCGGCGAACTCGACGCTGCGGATCACGTGCACCTTGATCTCGCCAGGGTAGTCCAGCTCCTCCTCGATCGTCCGCGCGATCTCGTAGGCGAGCTTGGCCGCCAGGTCGTCGTGGACCTCGTCGGGCTTGACCATCACCCGCACCTCGCGCCCGGCCTGCACCGCGTACGCCTCCGCGACGCCGGGGAACGACTTGCACAGCTCCTCCAACGCCTGGAGGCGCTGGATGTACGCCTCGAACGTCTCCTGGCGGGCGCCGGGCCGGGCCGCCGAGAGGGTGTCCGCGGCCTGCAGCAGCACGGCCAGCACCGACTGGGCCTCGACCTCCTCGTTGTGGGCCGCGATCGCGTGCACGATCTCCTCCGACTCGCCGTAGCGCCAGGCCAGCTCGGCGCTGATCAGCGAGTGCGACCCCTCGACCTTGTGGTCGACGGCCTTCCCGATGTCGTGGAGCAGCCCCGCGCGCTTGGCCGGCGTGGGGTCGAGCCCCAGCTCCGCGGCCAGCATCCCCGCCAGGAAACACACCTCGAGCGAGTGCTGCAGCTGGTTCTGGCCGTAGCTCGTTCTAAATTTCAGGCGCCCGAGCAGCTTGACGAGTTCGGGGTGCACCCCCTGGAGCCCCGCCTCCATCACCGCCCGCTCCCCGGCCTCCTTGATCGCCTTCTCGACCTGCTCCTTGGCCTGGTCGACCTGCTTCTTGATCTGGGCCGGGTGGATGCGCCCGTCCTCCACGAGGTTCTGCATCGCGATGCGGGCGACCTCCCGCCTCACCGGGTTGAAGCACGAGAGCACCACGGTGTCGGGCGTGTCGTCGACCAGCACGTCCACCCCCGTCAGCGCCTCGAAGGTGCGGATGTTCCGCCCCTCGCGCCCGATGATGCGCCCCTTGAACTCGTTGTCGGGCAGCGGCACCAAACTCACGGTGGCCCGCTCGACCTCGTCGGCCGCGTAGCGCTGGATGGCCGTGGCTAAGATCTTTCGCGCCTCGCGCTCGGCCTCCCGCTCGTAGCGCTCCTTGATCTCGCGGACCTTGCGGGCGTAGAAGCGCTCGGCCTCCTCCTCCACCCGCCGGAGCAGCTCCTCGCGGGCCTCCTCTTGGGTGAGGCCCGCCAGCTCCTCCAGCCGCCGCCGCTCGCTCTCTAAAAGCTCCTCGCCCTGGGCGATGAGGTCGGCCAAGCGCTGGCGGTCGGCGGCCAGCGCCCGCTCCACCCGCTGGAGCTCCGCGGCCTTCTGCTCCAGGCGCTCCTCGCGCCGGAGGAGCCGGGCCTCGATCTGCTCGAGCTTCTCCTCCCGTCCCTTGAGGCGGCCCTCGGCCTCCTGCCAGCGGCGCTCTAAGTCCTCATAGGCCCGGCGGACCTCCTCGTACTTCGCCCGGGCCTCGGCCTCGCGCCCCCGCAGGCGGCGCTCCGTCTCCTGCCAGCGGCGCTCCGCCTCCCGCCGGAGGCGCTCCAGCCGCTCCCGCTCGGCGAGGGCCTCCTCGAGCTGCCGCGCCAACCCCTGCCGTCCCCAGAAGTAGCCCAACGCGCCGGCGGCCAGGGCCGCCCCCACCACCAGCACGGCCCCGACGAGCCAGCCGATCCAGCTCTCTCCCATCGCGCAAGCACCTCTTTCCTCGTCTCGCTCATCCGGCCCCTCGTCGCGTCTCGCTCATCTCACGCGTCACGAGTTCGCCCCCTCAAGGGCAACGAGAAAGGGAATCACGGCATTATAGCGGCGGGGCGCTCAAGGGATCAACGTCGCGCGGCCCCGAGCGCCAGGACGGCGGGCAGGAACGTAAGCCCCAGCAGCGTCATAAAGCCGATGCCCATCACCGCCGACTCGCCCAGCACCCGGAGCACCGGGGTCTCGGCCAGCATCAGGCTCCCGAACCCGATCATCGTCGCCAGGGTGTTGGCCAGGATGGGCAGGGCCGTCGAGGCGAGCGCCCGCTCGATCGCCCCGACCGAGCGCCCCCCGAAGTCGCGGAACCGCGCCAGCAGGTAGACGCAGTTGTCGACGCCGAGGCCGATGAGCAGCGGCGAAATCAACACGTTGGCGACGTTGAAGTCGATCCCGAGCCACCCCATCGTCCCGAGCAGCCAGAGGTACCCCAGCCCGATCGTCAGGAGCGAGACGGCCGCCGCGCCGAGCAGCCCGCCGCGGGCGAACTCGAGCCCCAGCACCAGCAGGATGACGAGCACGGCCAGCCCCGTCGAGCGCCAAAAGTCCTGCTTCATGTAGCGCTCGAGGGTGGCGCGGATCATCGGCTGACCGAGATAGTCCCCCCAGACGGCCGAGATCTGATGGATGAACCGATCGTACTTGACGCTGTTCCAGAGCCACTCGGGCTGTACGTGAGCGTAGATGATCGTCTTGCCGTCGGGGGTGAAGAAGCGCTTCTGAATCTCAGGGGGCGGGTTCTCGACGAGCCGATCGAGGACGTCCGGCGGGGGGATGGCCGCCACGATCGCCCGCACGCGCTCGACGAGCGCTTCCACGTCGACCCGCAGCACCTGAATTCGATCGCTGAGCGCCGTCGCGTCCAGCCGCTCGACGCGCTCCCGGAGGGCCCTCGTCGACTCGGCCAGGTCCCGAAGCTCGCGGGCCAGCTCCGCGTCGCCGGTGGCCGCCAGCACCTCGTCGCTGCGGTCCCGCAGCTGCTCCTCCAGCTCGCCCAGCACGTCCAGGAGCGCGTCCCGGTGGCCCAGCTGGGCCTGGACGGCCCTCAAGCGCCGGGCGATCTCCTGAAGGGGCCCCACGGGGTCGAGCGCCCGTAGCTGCTGGAGCCGCGCCTGGATCGCCTCGCGCTCCCGGGGAGGCGGGATGAAGCTGTAGTAGCTCGTCACCTCGTCGATCGCCTCGATCTGGAGCAGCGCCCGCGCCACCCGGCGGACCAGCCGCTCATCGTCAGGGACGAAGAACAAAAAGTAGTTCTCGGGGTCGGGCACCTCCCGCTCGAAGTCGAAGTGCTCCAAAATATAAGCGCGGGTGCGCTGGCTCTGGAGATCGGTGGGCATCAGCGCCTCGGTCACGAACGCGAAGCGGACGCCTTGAGCGGGGCCGAGGAGCGCGACGCTGCCGAGGAGCGCCCCGACCACGATGGGCCAGCGCCCGCGGACGACGGCGCGGGCGAGCCCGCTCAGATCCCACGGCCGGGGCGGGCGGGCTGGGGCGGCGCGCCCGCGCCCTAGCGCCCCGACGGCCGTGAGCACGAGCGCAGGGAGCCCGACGAGCGTGAACAGGCACGAGAGCAGCACGCCCAACCCCAGGATGACCCCCATCTGGGCGAGCCCCGGCGAGCGGGAGACGGCGCTCAGCCCGAAGAGCACCGACGCCGTCACCAGGGCCGCGACCAGCATCGCGTTCCCCTTGCGCAGCATCGTCGCCCGTAGCGCGGCCGCGGGCCGCCGCGCCCCCTGCCGCTCCTCCAGATAGTGGCTGATGAACTGGATGCCGTAGTCGATGCCCAGCCCGAGCACGATGGCCGGGAGGAAGGCCGTGAGCAGGTTGAGGCCGCCGAAGGCCCAGTTCGCCGCGGCCAGCGTGACCACGAGGGCGGCGAGCACGGGGAGCGTGGCGAGCAGCGGGTAGAAGAGCCGCTTCAGCACGATCACGAAGAGCGCGAAGACCCCCACCAGGGTGATCAGGGCCGTGCGGTTCATGTCCCGCCGCAGCACGTCGTCCGTCTCGACGCTGAAGACGTACGGCCCCTTCATCCCCCACTCGATCCCCTGGGCGCTCAAGTCGAGCTCGCGGAGCGTCCGCCGGATGAACTGCACGATCTTGCGGTTGTACTCGAGGCTGAGGTGGGCGGGCTGGCGCGGGTAGACCTGGACGAGGAGCGCCCTCTTGTCGCGCGAGAGCAGGTACGCCTCGTCCGCCGCCGAGGCCGATGAGGGCCGGGGCTGGAGCGCGCTCTGCCAGGACCGCACCAAGCGGTCCAGCTCGTCGAGCCCCCGCCGGGCCGCCTCCAGCTCCTCGGGGAGGGCCTCCAGCGCCCGGACCAGCTCGGCGTTGAGCGCCCGAACGTTCTCCAGGTGGGTCTTCAGCGTCTTGAGCGCCTCGGCGAGCTTCGGCGGGTTGAAGACGGCCAGCCCGCTGAACAGCTCCTCGATGGCTTGGTTGATCTGGGCGTACACGTCGGGGAGGGGGCGCTCGGTCGCCCCGAGGAGGCTCGGCCGCTTCGAGGCGCTCTGCAGCTCGGCCACGGCCCGCTTGAGCGCCTGCAGGCTCTCCTCGCTCATGGTGAGGAGGTTGACGGGCAGGGCGGGCAGCGCGGGCTGCTCCCGACGGTACGTGGCCTTGGTGATCTCGGGGTGGGCCTCCAGGCGCTCGACCAGCCGCTGGGCCGCCCCGAGCAGCCGGGCGACGCCCGCGCCGGGCCGCTCGGGCCCGAGCTCTCGCTCCCGGAGCCTGAGCAGCACGGTGATGGACTCGGTCTCGCGCAGCGCCCCCTCGTACTTGCGGAACTTCTCGAGGACGGGGTCGCCCTCGGGGAGGAGTCCCGAAAAGGAGCTGTCGACGGTGAGATCACGCAGGGAGAGGAGGGCCGCCGCCGAGAGGGCGACGAGGGCGGCGACGACCCAGCCCGCGGCCCGGCGGTCCAGCCGATAGACGCCGTACAACAAGCGCAGCCGGAGCCGAGGACGGCGTCGGACGCGGACGCGGGCGCGGGCGCGGGCGCGCGGACGGGGAGGCATGCCGTCGGCTCATTCCGACGAGGGGGCCGCCTGGGCCTCCGCCTCTTGGGCTTCCTCCTCTTGCTCTTGCTCTTGCTGTTGCTGCTGGCGCTGGAGCTCGCCGGGGCTGGTGACGTCGAGGCTCCAGCCCGTGAGCTTGGCGGTGAGGCGCACGTTCTGGCCGCCCTTGCCGATCGCGAGGCTCAGCTCCTCGTCGGGGACGACCACGACGGCCTTCTTGGTCTCCTCGTCGAGCCGGATGTCGAGCACGCGGGCGGGCTCGAGGCTGTTCTTGATGAGCTCACGCACGTCGTCGCTCCAGCGGATGATGTCGACCTTCTCGCCCCCCAGCTCCTTGACGACCTCGCGCACCCGCGCCCCCGACGACCCGACGCACGTCCCGACGGGGTCCAGCTCGGGGACGAGGGCCTTGACGGCCACCTTGGTGCGCACGCCCGGCTCGCGGGCCACGGCCACGACCTCGATGAAGCCCTTCTCGATCTCGGGGACCTCCAGCTCGAGCAGCTTGCGCACGAACCCCGGGTGCGCCCGCGAGACGTAGATGCGGGGCTCCTGATCCTCGCGCTTCTGCTCGACCTTGTAAAGGTACGCCCGCAGGGTCTGCCCCAGTCGATAGTGCTCGCCGGGGATGCGCTCCTCGGCGGGCAAGAGCGCCTCGGCCTGCCCCAAGTTGAGCCAGACGTTGCGCCCCTCGAAGCGGTGGACGCTGCCGTTGAGGATCTCGCCGACGCGGGCCTTGTAGCGCTCGTAGATCGTCCGGCGGCGGCGCTTGATGATCTCACGGCGGATCGTCTCCTCGGCGCGCCGGGTGGCGATCCGGCCCAGCTTGGCGAGGTCGAACTCGATGGGCTGCCCGTCGGCGATGATCGTGATGTCGCCCGTGGTGCGGTCGATCTCCACCCGCAGGTCCTTCACGGGGCCGAACTCCTCCTGATAGGCGACCGCGAGGCCCTTCTTGACGGCCTCGTACAGCTCCTCGCGGTCGAGCCCCTCCTCCTTGGCCATCTCCTCGAGCGCCTCGAGAAACTCCACGTTCATCGCGCATCCGCTCCTCGCTCGTGTCGCGTGCTGTGGGCTGTGGGTCGTCGGGGCGCCCCGCCTACGGCGACGCCGCGGCGAGGTCGTCCCGATCCCGATCCCGCTCCCGCTCCCGTCCCCGCTCGAAGTCCGGGGAGACGTGGGCGGACGAGACGGCGTCCAGGGGGATCTCGATCGCGCCTCGGGGCGTCTCCAGGCGGATGGCGCCTCCCTCGACGGCCGTCAGGGTCCCCTCCCAGACCCGCTGCCCTTGGACGGGCGTGGAGGCCCTGACCCAGACGCGCCGCCCGATCGCCCGGCGGAAGTGGCGCTCGGTGTGGAGCGGGCGGTCGAGGCCGGGCGAGGAGACCTCCAGCAGGTAGCTGTGCGGAATCCGCTCGTCGAACGGCCCCTCGAGCGCCCGGCTCACCCGGGCGCAGTCCTCCAGCGTGACGCCGCCCTCCTTGTCGATCATCACCTGCAGGAGCCACCGGCCGGGCGCCTTGCGGCACTCCAGCCAGTACAGCTCCACCCCCGCGGCGCGGGCGACCTCCTCGGCGATCCGCATGAGCTCGTCCCTCTCGGCCATCCCCGCCATCTCCGCCATCTCCGAATCGTCCGAATCGGGAGCATTATACTCAAAATCCCCCTATAATCAATCGGAGACGGGCGATGGGGTCGGAGAGGGCCGAAACCAAGACGTTTCATGTCCCTCGGGAGGCCGAGGGGGCGCGGCTGGACCGCTGGCTGAGCGCCCAGCTCCCCGAGCTGTCCCGAAGGCGCCTCCAGGGGCTGATCCGGGAGGGCCACGTGCGGGTCGACGGGAAGACCGTCCGGAAGCCCGGCGCCTCGCTGCGCGCCGGGAGCGTTGTCGAGCTCGCGCTGCCGCCGCCTGAACGCGTGGAGCTCGAGCCCGAGCCCATGAGCCTCGAGATCCTCTACGAGGACGACGACGTGGTGGTCGTCCACAAGCCCGCGGGGCTGGTGGTCCACCCGGCGGCGGGGCACGAGCACGGGACGCTCGTTCAAGGGCTCTTGGCCGGGCGGCGGCTCGCCCCCGCGGGGGGGGCCAAGCGCCCCGGCGTCGTCCACCGCCTCGACAAGGCCACGAGCGGGGCCCTCGTCCTCGCGAAGACGGACCGCGCGTACTACGCGCTGGTCGAGCAGTTCAAGGCGCGCCGGGTGAAAAAGATCTATCTGGCGCTGGTGCACGGGCTCGTGCCGGAGCCCCAAGGGGAGGTCGAGGGGGCGATCGGGCGCGACCCGCGCCATCGCGAGCGGATGGCCATCAAGCCCCGCAGCGGGAAGCCCGCGCTGACGCGGTTTCGGGTGCGGGCCCGCCTCCCCGAGGAGGGGACGACGCTTTTAGAGATTTACCCGCACACGGGCCGGACGCACCAGATCCGCGTGCACCTGAGCGCGATCGGGCACCCGGTCGTGGGCGACCCCGTCTACGGGCCGAGGCCGCCCCGGGCCAAGCGCCTGATGCTGCACGCCTGGGTGTTGGGGTTCTTGCACCCCCGGACGGGCGAGTGGGTGGAGGTCACGGCCCCTCCCCCGCCCGAATTCCGGCCCTATTTGGAGCGTGTGGAGCCCGCGCCCTTGGAGCCTGAGCCTGTGCGCGGGCATGAGGGCGGGCCTGAGCGCGCCACGCCCGCCAGAAGCTGAGCAGGTAGTCCAGCCCCGCCCCGTAGCTCAGGGCGATCCCCCCGTAGACGACCCACTCGGCCCTAGGGACTTGGGCGAACGCGGCGATCAGCCCCAACGAGATGACGAACGAGGCCGCCTTGCCCAGCGGACGGGGCGTCGGCGCCCGCCCCAGGGCCCGCAACCAGAGGAGCCCGCCTAGCAGGATGGCCCCCTGAATCGCGAGCAGCAGCCCGAGCGCCGCCCAGCTCAGCTCGCCCCTGAGCGCCAACGCGGCGAAGACGCTCAGGAACACAACTTTGTCGACGACCGGGTCGAGACACCGACCCAGCTCGGTCTCCTCGCGGCGGAGGCGGGCCAGCAGGCCATCCAGCAGGTCTCCCGCCAAAATCGCGAGCAGCAGCCCAAACGCGACCTCGCGCCACGCCGTCCCCAGCAGCAAGTAAAGCATCGGAGGCAGCAGCGCGGCGCGCGCCAGCGTGATCCCGCTGGCCAGCGTCAGCCTCGGCTTCGACGTGAAGGCGCCCATGGCTATGGCTTTCTTTCGGGAGTGTAGCCCAAACCCGCGCGGGGCCGCCATCCTCCCCTTTGGCTTAAAAGAGCCCGGCGAACTCGACGTTGAAGTAGAGCTGGGGGTCGGGCCGTCCGAGCCCCTGGGCGACGCCGAGGAGCAGCGTCAGCGGCTGGTAGTAGCCCAGCGTCAGCGAGAGCGCCAGCTCGGCGCCGAAGCCCACCTTCACGGCGTTCAAATCCAACGCGTCCCCGGCGAGCCCGGCCTCCACGAAGAGCCGCCCGCCCACGTCGTCGACGAAGAGGGGCCAGCCGTCGGCCCAGCGCTCCACCGCGAAGAGCGGGAACGCGTACTCCAGGCGGCCGACGAGGGCCTGCTTCCCCTCCGCGACCTTGGGCGGGAAGCCCCGCAGCGCGTACGGGCCGTACGGCCCGCCGATCGCGACCCGGTCGCGCTCCTTCTCGGAGTCCGTCCAAGCGGCCCGCGCGCTCAGGCTCAAATGCTGGGTGGGCTCGACGGGCAGGCGGAAGCGCTCGCGCCAGCGGGCCTCGACGGCCCAGCGCCAGCCCCGCTCGCCTTCGCCTTCGTCTTGAAAGTACCGCACCTCCACGCCGAACGACGTCGCCTGGCGGAACCGCTCCGCGCCCCCCGTGCGGCCGTACGCGTATGAGGCGCGCAGCGTCTGCCGCGCGTACGGCCGCGTTTCGGCCTCCTCGGCCTCCGCCTTGACGGGCGCCCGCCCCCACTCGCGGGCGTAGCCCACGGTCAGGAGCTGTTGGCGCTCGAGGCTCGGGACGAGCGGCACCGTCAAGGCGCCGCTCAGCGCGCTCCGCCCGGCGCGGCTCGAGGCGTCCAGCTGCAGCAGAAGGCCCTTGGGCAGCGTGAGCCCATAGCCCAGATCGACCACGGGCCGCCCGCGCTCGACGTCGAAGCCGACGAGCGCGACGTAGCTCTGCCAGAAGAGCGGGTCCAGCCCCGCGGTGACGACGCCCACGCCCATCCCGCCGTCGGGCATCGGGAGCGGGACCGGCAGCCAGAAGAGGGGCTTCAAGTGCTCGTAGGGGTTGTACGGCCGCACGGGGTAGGCCGTGGAGTCGGGGAAGCCCGCCCACCCCGGCGGCTCCTCCTGAGGCAGCTCGACGGGCGCCCAGCGCGCGGGGTCGTAGGGGATCGCGTACAGATCGTAGCCCTCGGGGCCGTAGCCCACGAAGACGATCCGATCGCCCTCCGGCGAGATCGCGGGCTGGAACGCCCCCGTGAGCACGTTCGTGACTTTAAAGACCTTCCCGTCGCTCACGCGGTACGCGTAGAGGTTGTAGACGCGGTCGGGCTCGGGGTCGGCGCTGAACAGCACGTACTGGCCGTCGGGCGACCAGGCGGGGTCGCCGACTTGGGCCTTGTTCCGGGTGGCGGGCTTGAGCTCCAGCGTCTCCAGGTCGAGCAAGTAGAGATCTTGGAAGCCGCCCCAGCGCCAGAGGGCCAGCGCCAGCGTCCTCCCGTCGGGCGAGACGGCGAACGAGTGAATGACCCCCGTGTTCCCCTCAAACGCCTTGAGCACGCGGGTCTCGCCCGTGTTCAGATCAAGCACGGCCAGGGCGGTGCTCCCGTCGCGCCCCCAGTTGCGGGCGTAGTAGACGCGGGCGCCGTCGGGCGCGACGCGGGCGAAGTAGGCGCGCTCGCCCCGCGTCAGGCGCGCCTCCCGTCCCGTCTCGAGATCGAGGCGGTAGAGGTCGCCGCGGACGGAGAAGGGGCCGTCCATCTCGAGCTTGGCGTAGACGAGCGCCTTCCCATCGGGGGCCCACGTCGGGCTTAAGATGGGGGCCCCCGTGATGGCCCTGAGCTCGCGGTCGCCCTCGCCGTCGGGATTCATTGCTCGCAGCCCGGCCCTCCTCGGGCCGCGGTGCACGTACGCGATGCGGTCGCCCCGGGGCGACCAGGCGGGGTCACCCGTCAGGAAGCCCAGGGTCGTGAGGCGGCGCGCCACCGTGACGCCCTCGGCGCGAAGGCGCTCGATCTCAGACAAAAATTGTTCGCGCAGCCAGGCGCGAAAGCCCTCGTACGCCTCATCGAACTCAACGCCCAACGCTTCCTTGAACACCTGCTTGAAGT
Source organism: Candidatus Bipolaricaulota bacterium (assembly GCA_015487455.1). Taxonomy (GTDB): domain Bacteria; phylum Bipolaricaulota; class Bipolaricaulia; order RBG-16-55-9; family RBG-16-55-9; genus S012-72. The sequence continues at coordinate 1,724 of WFPR01000088.1, read as the reverse complement.
TCGCCCCGAGACCGATGGGGCTCAGGACGTTGAGTAGTTGGGCGGCGTTCACGTCGTTGAGGCGGGCGAGCGCGTCCTCCCCATACTGCTCCTCGAGGTAGCGCAGGAACCACGACCCGAAGTTGTACCAGAGCAGCCCCAGGTGGGGCCACCTCTCGCGGCTGTAGAGCCCCTGGATCTCGTCGAAGCTCGGGATCGCGTTGTCGAGCACCATCTGGCGGATCATCATGCGCGTCCTGGAGTCGTTGAGGCGCGACTCGCCCAGATATTTAAACTTCTCGTAGACGGCCAGGCCCTCGATGAACGGGACGGGCTTCATGAAGTTGGGCAGCACGATCTCGCCGAAGACGCGCCGCAAGAGCGCGTTCAGCCCCCGGGCCTCGTCCAGCTCGATCGCGTGGACCAGCTCGTGAAAGAGGACCAGCCGCCACCAGGAGTCCAGCCGGACGTTGGCCCAGTCGCTCAGGCGGTACTGCGAGGCGAACAGCACGATTCGATCGCCGAAGGGGTTGGCGAAGCCGTTCGAGAAGTCGAAGGGGTCCGTCAGCACGACGTGGAGCTTGGCGGGGGCCTCGCCGAACTCCTCCTTGAGCCGGGCGTACTGCTCCTCGGCGATCGGCGCGAGCCAGTAGGCCACGCCCTCCAGCCCCTCTTGGAAGTGCAGCTGGAAGTGCTCCGTCTCGAGCGTGAACCAGCGCCGCTCGGGGTCGTTGAGGCCCATGAGCTGCGCCCAAACGGGCTGGGTTGAGCCCACGACGCTCACGAGAACCGCCAAAAGCAGACCCAACACGACACGAACGCGCATGACGACGCCCTCCTCCTGCCTGTCGTTGGCCTGTCGATATGGGCTAGAAGCTCAGGCGCACGGCGGCCTCCCCCTCCTGCGTGATCACGGCGTCGACGCGGACCGTGAACGTCTGCACCCGGAGCGTCAGCGACAGCCCCCAGCTCAGCAGCCCCTCGTGCGCCCAGGGTTCCTTTCCCTTCCTCCCCTCTCCCTCGGCGTCCTCCTCGTCCTCCTCGTCGTCAACGAGGGCCCCAAGCGTAAGCGTCCGGCCCTCCTCCTCAGGGGGCCCCTCGGAGGGCTCAGGCGGGCGGAAGACGCCGCCCATCTGCACCCGGAACGCCCCCTCGAGCGTTATGGCCAGCTCCGAGGGGAGCCAGCGTTCGAGCTCGGGCGGGACGGGCAGCTCGAGCCTCGTCTCGTAGACGGGCAGGCGGCGGGTGAGGCCCACGTTCCAGAAGGCGGGGCCCTTCAGGGGGGCCAGCCCGCGCACCCCCGTGGTGAACTCGAACCCCGGCAGCCCGGCGGGGTTCTCCAGATGGCCGCCCCGGGCGCGCAGCTCGAGCCCGTCCAGCCCCACGCTCAGCGTGTAGACCGCCGAACTGAAGCTCCAGCGCTCCCACCCCTCCACCTTGCCCTCGAGTTCGTCGGGTTCGGGTTCGAGCTCGGGTTCCGCTTGGGCCAGGAAGGGCTCAAGGCGGACGCCCATCACGCTCCGGGCGCTCAGCCCGAGCGCGAGCCCGAAGGGCAGGTCCCACGAGCGCGACTCGCTCATCGCGAGGTACGCGACCAGGGGGCCTTCGCCCGCTTCGCCCGTTTCGTCGTCGGGGCGCGGCCAGAGCCGGCCCCCAAACGCCCGATAGCGCGTCTCCCCCAGCGTGAAGCCCGCTTCCACGCCCGTCTGGCCCTCGCGCCCCAACACGGGCGTCTCGAACCAGTC
>WFPR01000087.1 GCA_015487455.1 Candidatus Bipolaricaulota bacterium | reverse complement strand
GCCCACCGCCGGGCCGTCGAGGGGCGTTGTGGTTGGGGTATTGTAAAGCAAAGGGATTTCGGGGGGCAAGGTTCGGCGGAGGCGTTGCGGCCTCGGCGGGCTAAAGGCGCAGGAGCGCCCTGGGGAAGCGGGTGAGCGTCTCCGCGCCCTCAGGCGTGATGAGCACCACGTCCTCGACCCGCGCCCCGCCCTTCCCCGGGAGGTAGACGCCGGGCTCGACGGTGAAGACCATGCCGGGCTCCAGGGGCTGCTCGTTGCCCTCCACGAGGTACGGCGGCTCGTGGACCTCCAGGCCCAGGCCGTGGCCCGTCCTGTGGATGAAATGGTTGCCGTAGCCCGCCTGCTCGATCACCCGTCGGGCCGCCCGGTCGACCTCCTGGGCGGGGACGCCCGGCCGGCACGCCTCCCGCCCGGCGGCGTTCGCCTCCTCCACGACCCTGTGGACCCGCTCGAGCTCGGGGTCGATCGCGCCCACGGCGACGTTGCGGGTGAGATCCCCGAAATACCCCTGCCAGACGGCCCCCAGGTCGAGGGTGACGAGGTCGCCCGCCTGGAGCTTGCGCTCGGTGGGGACGGCGTGCGGCGAGGCCCCGTTCGGCCCCGACGCGACGATCGGCTCGAACGACGGCCCCTCCGCCCCGACGCCGAAGAGCTCCTTAAGCAGGGCGTTCGCGATCTCGCGCTCGCTCCGGCCCGCTTGGACCGCGCCCCGGTCGAGCGCCCTCCGGAGCGCCTCCTCCGTGAGCCGCAGCGCCTCGCGAAGCCGCTCGATCTCGGGCTCGTCCTTGCGCACCCTCAGGCGCATGAAGACTTCATCGGCGTCGGCCCAGCGGACGTCGGGCCGCTGGGCCTGCAAAGCCCACAGCTCGAAGGCCCGCAGGCGACGGCCCTCCACGCCGAGGCGCGCGCTCCGGGGGAGCTTCAGCTCGCTCATGAGCTGGGCGAGGGCGTGGTCGGGCCCCTCCTCGTCGCGGTAGCTGTAGAGGCGCGCGGGGAGCCGGAGGGCGCGCTCGGCTTGGGGGCGCTCCAGCTCGGGCAGGAGCAGCGCGAGCTGGAACGCCCCCTCGTCGGCGGGGATGACCGCGAGCGTCAGGCGCTCGCTGGGCTTGACGCGCAGCCCCGTGAGGTAGAAGAGGTTCGGCCCCGGGACGCAGACGGCGCCGTCGAGCCCTCGGCGCTGGAGCTCCCGCCGCAGGCGCCTCACGCGATCGAGGTGCATGGCGCTCCACCCACTATACTTCCCCGGCGAGGAGGCGTCAACGCCCCGCCGCTCACGACGGCCGCGGCCCATCGCGGTCCATGACGTAGATCAGCGAGGCGCTTGATCCGCGTCATGGCCCCATGGCGCCCCTTCGGGCACGATGGAGCTGAAAGCCCTCGGCAAGAGGGCCTCCTCAGGGTCCCGAACCGGACGGAAGCCGCGCGACGCGCGGCACCCGGGCAAGAAGGGAGGCTCAGCCTCCCTTCTTGTTTTGACCTTCCCGTCGAGAAGGCGCTATAGTGGCCCCGGATCGCGCCTCATCGCTCGACTGCACGACGCTCGAGACGCGAAAGGGGGGAGCCTTTCATGGCGGACTATCGCGTGGAGCGCGACTCGCTGGGCGAGGTGCGCGTCCCCCGGGACGCGTACTGGGGGGCGCAGACCCAGCGGGCCCTCGAGAACTTCCCCATCAGCGGGGTGCGGTTCCCGCGGGCGTTCGTTCGCGCCCTGGGGCTGGTCAAGCTCTGCGCCGCCCGCGTGAACCGCGAGCTGGGGCTTCTAGACGAGAAGATCGCCCGGGCGATCGAGCGGGCCGCCCGCGAGGTCGCCGACGGCCGGCTCGACGAGCACTTCCCGCTCGACGTCTTCCAGACGGGCTCGGGGACCTCCACGAACATGAACGCCAACGAGGTGATCGCGAATCGAGCTTGTGAGCTGCTGGGCGGTCGGCGCGGGGACAAATCGCTGGTCCACCCGAACGACCACGTCAACAAGGGGCAGTCGTCCAACGACGTCATCCCGACGTGCATCCACGTCGCGAGCGCCCTGCGGCTGCACGAGGCGCTCTTCCCCGCCCTTCAAACGCTTCAGGGGGCGCTGGCGCGCAAGGCCCAGGAGTTCGACGATATCGTGAAGACGGGCCGGACGCACCTGATGGACGCGATGCCCGTGCGCCTGGGGCAGGAGTTCTCGGGCTACGCGCACCAGATCGCGCTGAGCCGGGAGCGCCTCGAGGCCGTCCGGCCCCGGCTGTACGAGCTGGCGATCGGGGGCACGGCCGTGGGCACGGGGATCAACACCCACCCCGAGTTCGGGAGACGGGTGGCCGAAGAGCTGGCGAAGGAGACGGGGCTGCCCTTCCGCGAGACGCGGAACCACTTCGCGGCCCAGGCGGCCATGGAGACGGCCGCGGAGCTGAGCGGCGCGCTCAAGGCGCTGGCCGTGGCCCTCTACAAGATCGCGAACGATCTGAGGTGGATGAACTCCGGGCCGCTGGCGGGCCTGGCCGAGGTCCGGCTGCCCGCGCTCCAGCCCGGCTCCTCGATCATGCCCGGCAAGGTCAACCCCGTGATCCCCGAGGCCGTGATGATGGTCGCGATGCAGGCGATGGGCGCCGACGCGACCGTCGCGGCGGCCGCCGCCTCGGGGAACTTCGAGCTGAACGTCGCGCTGCCCGTGATCGCGCACAACCTGCTGTTCACCATCGAGACGCTGGCCAACGCGGCCCGCGTCCTCGCCGAGAAGGGCGTCGAGGGGCTGGTCGCGAACCGCGAGCGGATGGAGCGGATCGCGCAGCAGAACCCCATCCTGGCCACGGCGCTCGCGCCCCACATCGGGTACGACCGGGCCGCCGAGGTCGTGAAGAAGGCCCTGGCCGAGGGCAAGACGGTGAAGGAAGTCGTGCGGGAGCTGGGGCTGCTCCCCGAGGCGAAGCTCGACGAGATTTTGGACGTCAGGAAGCTCACGGAGCCGGGGTACGTGGGCTGAGCGCTCGGTTTTAAAGCTTCAAGAGCGGGTTCGGCTCGCGCCCTTCGAGGAGGGGCCGGGCAATCGTGCGATGCAGCGTCCGGAGGGCCTCGCGCTGGCCGCGCCAGAGCACGCGCCGCAGCGCCCCCTCGAGCGCCAGCCAGGCGTACGCCTCGTGTTCGGGGCCGAGCCGGAGCTGCGCGTCCGCGGGGAACTGAGCCGCGAAGCAGGGGACCACGCGAAGGGCGTCCTGATGAGGCTGGTAGTGCACCTCGACGTAGTCGAGCGCCCAGAGGCTCACGGGCTCCAGCCCGGTCTCCTCGCGGGCCTCGCGCCGGGCGGCCTGGACGGCCGTCTCGCCGGGCTCGATCCCGCCGTGGATCGCCTGCCACGTCCCGCCCAGGTGGTCGAGCCCGGCGCGGCGGCGCAGCAGCAGGTACTCCGGCCCCCTCGCCGTCAGCCGGAAGCCGTAGACGCTCACCAGCGGGGCGACGATCTTGGGCATCGGGCTAAGCTAAGCTAAAAGGCCGTGACGTGGAAGCCGCCGTCGACGTAGAGCACCTCGCCGGTGATCCCGCTCGCCAGGTCGCTCAGCAGGAACAGCGCAGCCCGGGCGACCTCCTCGTGGGTGACCGTCCGCCGCAGCGGGGCGCGCTTCTCGTAGACCTCTAAAATGTGGGTGAAGCCGGGGACCCCGCGGGCCGCCAGCGTCGGGACCGGCCCCGCCGAGACGGCGTTCACCCGGACGTTCTGGGGGCCCAGCTCGAAAGCGAGCTGCCGGACGATCTGCTCCAGGGCGGCCTTGGCCGTCCCCATCACGTTGTAGGTGGGGACCGCCCGCTCCGCGGCCAAGTAGCTCATCGCGATGAGGCTCCCGCCCCCGGCCCGCTCCATCAGGGGCAGCGCCCCCCGCGCCAGCGCGATCAGCGAGTAGGCGCTCACCTCCAACGCCGTCTGAAACGCCTCCTTGCTCGTGTCCACGAAGCGGCCCCGCAGCGCCTCCGGGGGCGCGTACGCGACGCTGTGCACCAGCATGTCCAGCCTCCCGAACTCGCCGTCGAGCGCTTGGAAGACGCGGGCGATCTGCTTCTCGTCGCGGACGTCGCAGGGGAGGAGCAGCCCGTCCACCTCCTTCACGAGCGCCTCCAGCTTCGCTTTGGCCTTCTCGTCCTCCGCGAGGCGTCGGGAGGTGAACGCGAGCCGCGCCCCCGCCCGATGGAGCAGCTTCGCGACGGCCCAGGCCAGGCTGCGCTTGTTCGCCACGCCCGTGACCAGCGCCGTCTTGCCCGCAAGGTCGATCGCGTAGGCCATGTTGTCGCCTCCTTTGGCGTCGATCCACTGGCGTCGATCCACGGCTGGTTGAACGACCTGACTGTACGCCCTCGGGCGCTTGCCCGCAAGGGGGGGCTGCGCTATGCTAAGGGACCGTCATGGCCATGGAGATCGCGCGCACCTGGGCCGAGGACGCCAAGCGCCGGGTGGGGGAGCGGGTGCGGCTCAAGGGCTGGGTCCACACCGTCCGCGAGCTGGGGAAGCTCGTCTTCGTCGTGCTGCGCGACCGGACGGGCACCGTCCAGTGCAAGATCAAGGGGCAGAAGGAGCTGGCCAAGGGGCTCGACGAGGAGACGGCCGTCGAGCTGATCGGGGCCGTCGTCGAGGACCCGCGGGCGCCCGACGGCGTCGAGGTCGACGTCGAGGAGGTCCGCATTTTAGCGAAGCCCGTCGAGCCGCCGCCCCTCCAGATCAACCGCTCCCTCGACGTCATCGGGATGCGCCTGGAGACCATCCTGGACCACCGGGCGCTCAGCCTGCGCCACCCCGAGATCGGCTCCGTGTTCAAGGTCCGGGCGGAGCTGATCTGGGCCTTCCGCGAGTTTTTAAGGCAGCAGGGCTTCCTGGAGGTCCAGACGCCCAAGATCGTCGCCGCCGGGACGGAGGGCGGCACGGCCCTCTTCCCCGTCCAGTACTTCGAGCGGACGGCGTACTTGGCCCAGAGCCCCCAGTTCTACAAGCAGATGCTCGTCGGGGCGGGCTACGAGCGGGTCTTCGAGGTCGGCCCCGTCTACCGGGCCGAGGAGCACAACACCACCCGCCACCTCAACGAGTACATCAGCCTCGACTACGAGATGGGCTTCATCGACAGCTTCTACGAGATCACCCAGCTCGAGACGGAGCTGCTGCGCTTCATGATGGAGCACGTCGCCCGAGCCTGCCCCAGGGAGCTCGAGATCTACAAGGCCGAGGTGCCCGAAGTCCCCAAGTCGATCCCGCACCTTCGGCTGGACGAGGCCGTCCAGATCTTGAAGGAGCGCTATGACAAGCGCTGCGAGGGCGACCTCGACCCCGAGGGCGAGAAGCTCCTCTGCGAGTACGCGAAGGCGCGCTGGGGCTCAGAGTTCGTGTTCGTCACGCACTACCCGCGGGCGAAGCGCCCCATGTACGCGATGCCCAACGAGGAGGACCCGACGCTCACCAACAGCTTCGACCTGCTCTTCCGGGGGCTCGAGATCACCACGGGGGGCCAGCGCATCCACGACTACCACATGCTCGTCGAGAGCATCCGCTCGCGGGGGCTCGACCCGAAGGACTTCGAGTTCTATCTGGAGATCTTCAAGTACGGGATGCCGCCGCACGGGGGCTTGGCGATCGGGGCCGAGCGGCTGACGGCCCAGCTGCTGGGACTCCCGAACGTGCGGCAGGCGAGCTTCTTCCCGCGGGACCGCCACCGGCTGGTCCCTTGAGCTGAGAAGCCTCGAACATGTCCGCTAAGAAAGCGCGAACGGTCAAGGTCGCCGAGAGGCGTCCGACGCTCACGCTGAAGGGGCCACGCTTGACCGTGCTGCTGGCCTACGACCCCGACGACCGGATGGTGTGCGCCTTTTGTCCCGAGCTTGACCTCGTCGTCGAGGAGCCGACGGAGCAGGAGGCGCTCGACGCCCTGCTCGAAGCGATGCGCCTCTATGCCGAGGAATACGCCAACGAGCTTGAGCTTTACCAAAAGAGCCCCAATCGCGCCCATCACTGGCCCTATGTGCAGGCCGTCCTCGCCGCCGAAGACGACTGGGACTTAAAAGCCCTGCTCGACGTCCGATATGGCACCCTACAGCTATGACGAATTCCGTCGGGTGCTCCGGCGTTTAGGCTTCGAGAAGATCCGCTCAGGCAAGCACGAGATCTGGCGCAAGGTCCTCCCGGACGGGACGATCCTCCGAGTCGCGCTCAGCCACAAGCATGGTCGCGACATCCCCAAATGGCTCTTTTACGAGCTGTTGCGTCAAGCCGGGATCGACGAGGCCACGTTTCGCAAGCTGCTCAGACGCTAGCCCTCTCCCGTTCTTCTTCCTCCTGCCCCTCTTGCCGGAGCTGCTGAGACGGGAGGCGGAAGCGCGCGTACAGGGGCCTCGGCTCCAGCGCGCCGCGCTGGAGGGCAGCAATGGCTTCCACGGCCGCCCAGGCCCCCTCCAGCGTCGTGATGTACGGGATGTTCCGGCGCATGGCCGTCAGGCGGATGTACGCGTCGTCGCGGTGCGGCCCCTTCCCCTGCGGCGTGTTGACGACCAGCTGCACCCGCCCCGAGCGCAACAGATCTTGGGCGTTCGGGTGCCCCTCGCTCAGCTTCTTGACGACCTCGACGCTCAGCTCGGGGTGGCGCTCCAAAATGGCCCGCGCCGTCCCCCTCGTCGCGTAGAGCCGGAAGCCCAGCCCGTGGAGCGCCCTGGCCAGCGGCGCGACCTCGGGCTGATCGCGGTCGCAGACGCTGAGGAAGACGCCCCCTTGAGTGGGCAGCCGGACCTTGAGCGAGAGCTGCGTCTTGGCGAACGCCTCGCCCACGGTGCGCCCCAGGCCCATCAGCTCGCCGGTGCTCTTCATCTCGGGCCCCAGCACGGGGTCGGCCTTCAGCCGCTCGAACGGGAAGGCGGGGGCCTTCACCGCCACGCCCCCGTCCAGCACGGGCGGCTCGTCGGGGACGTTCAGCTCGTCGAGCGAGAGCCCCGCCATCGCCCAGGCGCCCACCTTGGCCCAGGGGACGCCCGTCGCCTTGCTCACGAACGGCACCGTCCGCGACGCCCTCGGGTTCACCTCCAGCACGTACACGTCATCGCCCAGGACGGCGTACTGCACGTTCATGAGCCCAACGACGCCCAGCCGCTGGGCCAGCTTCCGCGTGTAGGCCCGGATCTGGCTTAAGGCGGGAGGGCTCAGCGACTGCGGCGGCAGCACGCAACAGCTGTCGCCGGAGTGCACCCCTGCCTCCTCGATGTGCTCCATGATGCCCGCGAGGACGCACCGGCGCCCGTCGCTCACGGCGTCCACGTCGACCTCGGTGGCGCCCTCCAGGAACTTGTCGAGGAGCACGGGGTGCGCCTCCGAGACCTCCACGGCCTCGCGGACGTAGCGCTCCAGCTCCTCCTCGTCGTAGGCGATCTCCATGGCCCGCCCGCCCAGCACGTACGAGGGGCGCACCAGCACGGGGTAGCCCAGCCGCCGGGCGGCCGCCTTGGCCTCTTTTAGCGAGCGGACGCACGCGCCGGGCGGCCGCGGAATCCCCAGCTCCTCCAGCACTTTGTCGAACTGCTCGCGGTCCTCGGCCAGGTGGATGCGCTCGGGGGGCGTGCCCCAGATGGGGACGCCCTCGGCGGCCAGCGCCGGGGCCAGCTTCAGCGGCGTCTGGCCCCCGTACTGCACGATGACGCCGTCCGGACGCTCGACGTCGATCACGTTGAGCACGTCCTCCAGCGTGACGGGCTCGAAGTAGAGCTTGTCGGAGGTGTCGTAGTCCGTGGAGACGGTCTCGGGGTTGCAGTTGAGCAGCAGGGTCTCGTAGCCCAGCTCGCGCAGCGCGAAGGCCGCGTGGCAGCAGCAGTAGTCGAACTCGATCCCCTGCCCGATGCGGTACGGCCCGCCCCCCAGGATCAGCACCTTGGGCCGGGCCGTGCGCCGCGCCTCGCTGACCGGCTCGTACGTCGAGTAGTGGTACGGCGTCTCGGCCGCGAACTCCGCCGCGCAGGTGTCCACGGTCTTGTACGCGGGGTGGAGGCCCCGCCGTCGGCGCTCCGCCCGTACGGCTTGAGGGCTCGTGGCCCAGAGCCGGGCGAGCTGCGCGTCGGAGAACCCGTAGCGCTTCGCCCTCCAAAGCAGGCGGTCGGGCACCGTCGCCAGCGTGTAGCGCTTCAGCTCGACTTCTAGATCCGCAATCTGTTGCATTTGGGCGAGGAACCAGGGGTCGATCCCCGTCCAGGCGGCCAGCTTCTCGACGGGCACGCCGGCCTTCAGGGCGCCGTAGAGCTTGAACAGCCGGTCGGGCGTCGGCCGCCTCAGCTCCCCCTCGAGCGCCTCCTCGAAGGGGAGCTGGCCCTTGTAGAAGTCGAAGAGGCCGTCGGCCCCGATTTCTAGAGAACGGACGGCCTTCTGCAGCGCCTCCTTGAACGTCCGCCCGATGGCCATCGCCTCGCCGACGCTCCTCATCTCGGTGCCCAACGCGGGCTCCACCCCCGGGAACTTCTCGAAGTTCCAGCGGGGGATCTTGACGACGCAGTAGTCGAGGGTCGGCTCAAAGCTCGCCTTGGTGCGCCGGGTGATGTCGTTGGGCAGCTCGTCGAGGGTGTAGCCGACGGCCAGCTTGGCCGCGATCTTCGCGATCGGGAAGCCCGTCGCCTTCGAGGCCAGGGCTGAACTCCGCGACACCCGCGGGTTCATCTCGATCACGACCACCCGCCCCGTCCTCGGGTGGACGGCAAATTGAATGTTCGAGCCGCCCGTCTCCACCCCGACGGCCCGGATGACCCGAATCGCGTAGTCGCGCAACAGCTGATATTCACGGTCGGTGAGGGTCTGGGCGGGCGCCACGGTGATCGAGTCGCCGGTGTGGACGCCCATCGGGTCGACGTTCTCGATGGAGCAGATGATGACGACGTTGTCGTTAAGATCCCGCATCACCTCCAGCTCGAACTCCTTCCAGCCGAGGGCGCTCTCCTCCAGCAGCACCGTGCCGACGGGGCTCTCGCTCAGCCCGCGCTCGACGACCTCCCGGAACTCCTCGAGGGTGCGGGCCACGCCGCCGCCCTCGCCCCCCAGCGTGAACGAGGGCCGCACCACCACGGGGAGCCCCAGCTCCGCCAGCGCCCCCTCGGCCTCTTGAAGGGAGGCCACCAGGCGCCCGCGCAGCGTCGGGACGCCCGCCTCCCGCATCGCCTGTTGGAACGCCTGCCGGTCCTCGGCCAGCTGAATGGCGCGGACGTCGGCCCCGATCAGCTCGACGCCGTAGCGCGCCAGCACCCCGCGCTCGGCCAGCGCCTTCGCGAGGTTCAGGGCCGTCTGCCCGCCCACCGTCGGCAGCAGGGCGTCCGGCCGCTCCCGCTCGATGACCCGCTCCAAGCTCTCGGGGGTGAGCGGCTCCAAGTACACCCGCGTCGCGAACTCGGGGTCGGTCATGATCGTGGCCGGGTTGTTGTTGACCAGGATCACCTCGAAGCCCTCTTCGAGCAGCGCCTTGCACGCCTGGCTGCCCGAGTAGTCGAACTCCCCGGCCTGGCCGATCACGATCGGCCCCGACCCGATCACCAAGATCCGCTTGAGGTCCTCACGCTTGGGCATCTTCCCTTTCCCTTCGCGTCGCGTCGCCTCGCCTCGCCTCGCCTCGTCTCGCCTCGCGTCGGGTTGCGTCGCGCCGTGTCGTCGCCCTCCTTCCTCCTCGTCTCGTCCGCCGTCGGTCGGGTGGGACAAGCGGGGGGTTCGGCTCAAGCTCGGGCTCGCGTCCGCGCGAGCATCCGCTCGACGAAGCGGTCGAAGAGGTGGGTCGAGTCGTGGGGGCCGGGCGCGGCCTCCGGGTGGTACTGCACGCCGAAGACGGGGAGGCGCTTGTGGGCCAGCCCCTCGATCGTGTCGTCGTTCAAGTTGATGTGGGTGACCTCCAGCTCGGGCGGCAGGTCGCGCAGGGCGAAGTTGTGGTTGTGGGAGGTGACCTCGACCCGGCCCGTCTTCAAGTCCTTGACGGGCTGGTTGTGGCCGTGGTGGCCGAACTTGAGCTTGTACGCCTTGGCGCCGAGCGCCAGCCCCAGCAGCTGATGGCCCAGGCAGATCCCGAAGACGGGCAGTCCTTCAGCCAAGAGCTTCTCGACCTCGCGGATCGCCTGAGTCAGCCGGGCGGGGTCGCCAGGGCCGTTCGAGAGGAAGATCCCGTCGGGCTCCAGCGCCAGCGCCCTTTTTGCGGGCGTGTCCGCGGGCACCACCGTGACGCGCTCGACCCGCGCCCGAAGGTGCCGCAGGATGTGGCGCTTGATCCCGAAGTCGTAGGCCACGACGTGCAGCGCCGCCTTGCGGGGCCGGAAGAGCGCGGGGCCGCCGTGCCACCGCGCCTCCAGGGCCTCGTCCCAGCTCTCAGCACGGGGGCACGTCACGTCGGGCACGAGGTCCAGCTCGGAGATGGCGGGGAGGGCGCGGGCGCGCGCGATCAGCTCGTCGGCGCTCAGCCCTTCCGTCGAGAGGCAGGCGCGCAGCGCGCCCGCGCCCTCCCCGCC
>WFPR01000086.1 GCA_015487455.1 Candidatus Bipolaricaulota bacterium | reverse complement strand
CCTCAAGGATGCCCTCGAACACCGCTCAGCCGCCCCCCTCCCCCTCTTCGCGCTCCTCGCGCTCCCCGCGCTCCGTCTCGGCGGCTTCGGCCCGCCGGCGGCGGGGGAGCACGATGGCCTGGCCGCCCGCCTCCTCGATCTTGCGCCGGGCCTTCTTCGAGAAGCTGTGGGCCTTGACGATGAGCCGTTTGCGGCACTCGCCGCGCCCCAGCACCTTGACCCCGTCCTTGATGGCCTTGATGAGCCCCCGCTCCAGCAGCGCCTCGGGCGTGACCTCGGCGCCGTCCTCGAACTCCTCCGCGATGTCGTCCAGGTTGACGTAGGCCCACTCGCGCCGGGTGGGGTTCTTGAAGCCCCGCTTGGGGATGCGCTTCCAGAGGGGAGTCTGGCCGCCCTCGAAGCCCGGCGGCATCTTGTAGCCCGCGCGGGCCAGCTGGCCCTTCACCCCCCGGCCGCAGTACGTCCCGTGGCCGGAGCCGTCCCCCCGGCCGACCCGCTTCCTCGCCCGCACGCTGCCGGGCGTGGGCTTAAGATCGTTCAGCCTCAGCATGGACGTGCAAGACCTCCTGGACGCTCTTGTCCCGCAGGCGCGCGACCTCCTCGGCCGTCCGCAGCTGCTTGAGCCCCTCGATGGTCGCCCGGGCCAGGTTGAGCGGGTTCGTCGAGCCCATCGCCTTCGTCAGGATATCCTTGATGCCCGCCAGACGGCAGATCGTGCCCACCGTCGCCCCGGCGATGACCCCCGTCCCCGGGTAGGCGGGCTTGAGCAGCACCTTCGCCGCCTTGAACTCCCCGATCACCTCGTGGGGGATGGTGCCGTTCACGATGGGCACCGTGATGAGGTTCCGCTTGGCGTCACGAATGGCTTGCTGAATGGCCGGGGGGATCTCCCGGGTGTTCCCCTTGCCGACGCCCACCCGGCCCTGGCGGTCCCCGACGACCACCGTCACCCGGAAGCTCAGGTTCTTGCCGCCCTTGGTCGTCTTGGAGACCCGTCGGATCTCCAGGACCTCGGTCTCGAACTCCTGCTGCCCTTCCTCGCGCTCCCGTCTCCGCCTCATGCGTCGTCTCAAAACTCGAGCCCCCCTTCTCGGGCGCTGTCGGCCAACGCCTTGACCACCCCGTGATAGGGGTATCCGCCCCGGTCGAAGACGACCTTGGTGACGCCCTTGGCCCGGGCCCGCTCGGCGATCAGCGTCCCGACGAGCTTGGCCGCCTCCATGTTGGGCCCCGTCACCTTGCCGCGCAGCTCCCGGTCGAGCGTCGAGGCGTAGGCCAACGTGTGCCCCTGGGTGTCGTCGATGACCTGGGCGTACAGGTGCCGCAGGCTCTTGTAGACGCAGAGTCGGGGCCGCTCCGGCGTCCCGACGACCTTCTTGCGCACCCGGCGGTGGCGCCGCTCCCGTCGCGCGTGTCGGTCCAGCTTCATCGTGATCCCCTTTATTTCGCCCCGGCCAGCTTCCCGACCTTGCGGATGAGCTGCTCGTCCGCGTAGCGGATGCCCGTGCCCTTGTAGGGCTCCGGCTTGCGGATGCGGCGGATCTGGGCGGCCACCTCGCCGACGAGCTGCTTGTCGGGGCTCCTCAGCACGATCTCGGCCTCGACGCCGCCCGCGCGCACGTCGTTCACCTCCGCCTGGACGCCCTCAGGCAGCGGATAGCGCACCGGGTGGCTGTAGCCGACCTCCAGCACCAGCGTGCGGCCCTCGAGCCGGGCGCGGTAGCCCAGCCCCACCAGCTGCAGCCGCTTCTCGTAGGGCTTCACGACCCCCTGGACCATGTTGTGGATCAGGCTGCGGTAGAGCCCGTGGCGGGCCCTGTAGGGCTTCTCGTCCCCCTTGCGTTGGACGCGCACCACCCCGTCGTCGACGACCACGTCGACGTACTCGGGCTCGAAGCGCTGGGTCAGCCGCCCCTGTGGACCCTCCACGACCACCGTGTCGCCCTCGACGCTGACCTTCACGCCCTCGGGGATCGGGATCGGCTTCCGGCCTACGCGCGACATGGCCCATCACCACACATAGCAGAGCACCTCGCCGCCGACGCGGCGCCGCCGCGCCTCGTGGTCCGTCATGACGCCCTGCGACGTGCTTAGGATGGCGATGCCCAGCCCGCCGCGCACCCGCGGGATCTCGTCGGCCCCCACGTAGAGGCGGCGGCTCGGCTTGCTCACCCGCTTGAGCCCCTGGATCACCCGCTCCTTGCCCTTCTTGCCCTTGTACTTGAGCCGCAGAGTTAAAATTCGCTTGGCGCCCTCCCGCTCCACCCGATAGTCCTGAATGAAGCCCTCCTCCTTGAGGATGCGGGCGATCTCCTCCTTCAGGCGCGAGGAGGGCATGCGGACCTCCGGATGGTAGCGCTCGTTGGCGTTGCAGATGCGGGTGAGCATGTCCCCGATCGGGTCGCCCACGAGCACCGTCTTGACCCGCTTCCTCGTCGGCGGCTGCGCGCGCGTCGTGGAGGTGGCCATCGCGTCGATCACCAACTCGCCTTCTTCACGCCGGGGATCATCCCCTGGTGCGCCAGCTCGCGGAAGCAGAGCCGACACACCCCGAAGTCCCGAATGTACCCATGCCGCCGCCCGCAGAGCGAGCAGCGGTTCACCTTGCGCGTCTTGAACTTCGGCTCCCGCTGAGCCTTCGCGATCCACGCCTTCGTCGCCATGCGTTCCCCTTCGCCTTGGCCCTCACTTCACTTTACTTCACTTCACTTCAATCCCGGAAGGGGCAGCCGAGCGCCTTCAACAGATAATACGCCTCCCGGTCCGTCTCGGCCGTGGTCACGATCGTGATGTCCATGCCCTGGATCTTGACGATCTCGTCGTAGTCGACCTCGGGGAAGACGAGCTGCTCGTCGAGCCCCAGCGAGTAGTTGCCGTGGCCGTCGAACGCGTCGGCCGAGAGGCCCTTGAAGTCCCGCACGTTCGGCAGCACGACGTGGAACAGTTTATCCAAAAACGCGTACGCCCGCACGCCCCGCAGCGTCACCTTACAGCCGACGGGGTCCCCCTTGGTGATCCCGAAGTCGGAGATGCTGCGCTTGGCCCGCGTGACCATCGGGCGCTGGCCCGTGATCTTGGCGAGGTCGTTCATGCAGCCCTCCAGCACCCGAGGGTCCTCGTGGGCCTCCTTAATCCCCATGTTGATCACGACCTTCTCGACCCGGGGGACCTCCATAATGTTCGTGTAGCCCAGCTCCTTCATGAGCTGGGGCGCGATCTCGTTCCGGAAGCGCTCCTTGTACCTCTGCGCGAGCGCCGCGATTCGCTGCTTCTCGACCGCTGCCGTCGTCGTCCCGCTCATCTCAGCTCGCCCATCGACTCCCTTACTCGAACGTCTACTCGAACGTCTCGCCGCACCGCTTGCAGGCGCGGACCTTCTCGCCCGTCTCCGTGAAGGCGAAGCCCACCCGCGTCGGGCGGTCGCAGACGGGGCAGATCACCAGCACGTTCGAGATGTGGATCGGCGCCTCGCGCTCGATGATCCCGCCCTCGCGCTGCCGGGCCGTCGGGCGCTGGTGCTTGGTGATGACGTTGACGCCCTTGACCAGCACCCGCCCCTCCTTGGGGAAGACCCGCATCACCTCGCCGCGCCGACCGCGGTCGTTCCCCGCGATCACCTGCACGATGTCGCCCTTCTTCACCTTGAGGGCCATGCGGCTAGAGCACCTCCGGCGCGAGCGAGATGATCCGCAGCATCCCCTTCTTGCGCAGCTCCCGGGGGACGGGACCGAAGATGCGCGTCCCGATGGGCTCGAGGCTCGCGTTGACCAACACCACGGCGTTGTCGTCGAAGCGGATGAGGCTGCCGTCCTCCCGCCGGTAGGGCTTGCGGGTGCGCACGATCACCCCGCGCACGACGTCGCCCTTGTCGAAGTCGCTGGTCGGCAGCCGCTTCTGCACCGACCCCACCACGATGTCGCCGATGCGGCCGCCCTTGGCGTCCGGCCGCCGCAGCACGTTCGCCACCCGAATCTCCTTGACCCCGGAGTTGTCCGTGACCTTCAGGATGCTGCGCACCTGGATGCTCATCGCCGCTCACCCTCGTCGCCTTCGCCTTCCGCCTTGGCTTCCGCCTTGGCTTCCTCTTCGGTTTCCTGAGCGGGCGGCCGCGTCGACGGCCCGCCGACCAGCGAGAAGACCTCCTTCAGCTCGGGCGCCTCCTCGACGTCCTTCTCCTTGAAGCCCTCCTCCTTCGCAATCTCGACCAGCTCGGCGGGCGCCCTCTGAATAATTTCAACGAGCCGCCAGCGCTTCAGCTTGCTCAGGGGCCGCGTCTCCCGAATCCGAACGATGTCGCCGACGCGGGCCTCCTCCCGCTCGTCGTGCGCGTAGAACTTCTTGCGCTTGACGACCACCTTCTTGTAGCGGGGATGGGGCACCCGGGTCTCGACGAGCACCGTGATCGTCTTCTGCATCTTGTCGCTGATGACGCGACCAATCCGCTCCTTGACGGGCATCCCCGGTCACCCCTTCGCTTCCTTCACTTCTGCCTCTGTTTCTGCTGCTCTTGTCGTTCGCGCTGGCGGGCCAGCTCCCGCTCCCGCAGGATCGTCAGGATGCGGGCGATGTCCCGCTTCGTCTCCTTGAGCAGGGCCGTGTTGTCCTGCTGGCCCGTCTTGATCTGGAACCGCAGCGTGAAGAGCTTGCGGCGCAGCTCCGCCTCCTTCTGGCGGAGCTCCTCGTCCGTAAGCTCCCGCAGCTCCTGGGGCTTGAGGGGCATGGCGATCCCTCACTTCACTCCCCTATCCTAACTTCACTTCTCCCCGCCCAGGCGCAGGCGTTCCCGCAGGCGCACGTGGATGGGCAGCTTGTACGAGACGAGCTGGGCCACCCGCTCCGCCTGCTCGCGCCCGACGCCCGCGATCTCGAACAGGATCCGGCCGGGCCGGACCACCGCGACCCAGTCCTCGACGTCCCCCTTCCCCTTGCCCATCCGGCTCTCCGCGGGCTTCTTGGTGATGGGCTTGTCGGGGAAGATGCGGATCCAGACCTTCGAGTTGCGCTCGAGCTCCCGCACGATGGCCTGCCGGGCCGCCTCGATCTGCTCCGCGGTGATCCAGGCGGGCTCCAGCGCTTGGATCCCGTAGTCGCCGAACGCCACCTCGTTCCCCGCCTGGGCGACCCCCTTCAGCCGCCCGCGCTGGGCCTTGCGGTACTTCGTGCGCTTCGGCATCAAGAGCGACATCGTCAACTCCCTCCCTCAAGGCTCCGCACCGCACGCCCCCCTCCCCGCCGCGCGCTCACGCGCGCGCCGAGGCGGCCTGGAGCGTCAGCGGCAGCTGCTCACCCCGGAAGATCCAGACCTTGACCCCGATGGTCCCGTACTTCGTCCAGGCCTGCTTGTAGCCGTAGTCGATGTCGGCGCGGATCGTCTGCAGCGGCACCCGCCCCTGCTTGACCTCGACGTGGCGGGCGATCTCCGCGCCGCCGAGCCGCCCCGAGCAGCGGATCTTGATCCCCTTGGCCCCGCGGTCCATCACCCGCGCCGCCACCTCCTTCATCGCCCGCTGCACCGGGAAGCGGTTCTCGATGCGATAGGCGACCTCGTCGGCGACCAGCGGGGCCTCGAGGTCGGGCATCTCGACCTCCTTGATCGAGATCTTGACCCGGCGCCCCGTCAGCCGCTCCAGCTCCCTCTGAAAGGCGTCGATCTCCTGGCCGCCCTTCCCGATGAGGATCCCGGGCCGCGCGGCCCGGATCACGATGGAGGCGCGATCCTCCGTGGGCCGCTCGATGCTGACCTCGGCGATCCCCGCCCCGCGGTAGCGCTCCTCGACGAGCTTCCTTATCCTCGTGTCCTCCGCGAGGTACTCGGGGGCGCGGCGGTCGTCGAACCAGTTGGACCGCCACTTCTTGGTGACCCCGACCCGGAAGCCGATGGGGTGGATCTTCTGGCCCATGCTTAGCGCTCCTCCCGTTCCGCCACCACGATGGTGACGTGGCTGGTCGGCCGCTTGATGATGTCGGCCCGCCCGCGCGAGCGGGGCTTCAGACGTTTCAGAAAGGGCCCCTTGTCCACTCGGGCCTCCTTGACGTAGAGCCGGTCGACGTCTAAATCGTAGTTGTGCTCGGCGTTGGCGATGGCCGACTCCAGCACCTTGCGGATCACCCGCGCCCCCTTGGAGTGGGCCAGCTGGGTGATCACCAGCGCTTCATCCACGGGCTTCCCCTGGATGGCCCGCGCCACCCGCCTCGCCCGTAGCGGCGACATCCGCACCCACTTGGCGACCGCCTTGGCTTCCATGGCCTTTCCACCCTTTTCTTTTCTTTCCTTCGCCCTCACTCGCACACAAACGGGCCGGACTACTTGGGGGCCGGAGGCTGCTTCTTCTTCATCCCGCCGTGGGCCTTGAAGGTGCGCGTGGGCGCGAACTCGCCCAGCTTGTGGCCCACCATGGCCTCGACGATGTGGACGGGGACGTGCATTCTACCGTTGTGCACCTTGATCGTCAACCCGACCATCTCCGGCGTGATCGTCGAGGCCCGTGACCAAGTGACGATCTCCTTGATCTCGCCGCGCTTGAACTTCTCGATCTTCTTGAGCAGCTTCGGGTCGACGTACGGCCCCTTCTTCAGCGACCTCGGCATCGCGCCTCATCCCCTCTCCCGCTTTCGCTTCATCTCGTCTTGCGCTTGGCCTTGCGCGCCTCGCGGGCGTGGACCACGATCAGCTTGTCGCTGGGCTTCTTCTTGCGCGTCGGGACGCCCAGGGCGGGCTTCGCGTTGAAGGTCATCGGCGGCCCGCCGACGTAGCCGCGGCCCTCGCCGCCGCCGTGCGGGTGGTCGACGGCGTTCATCGCCACCCCCCGCACCACGGGGCGCCGCCCCAGCCAGCGGACCCGGCCCGCCTTCCCGTGGACCACGTTCTTGTGGTCGGGGTTGCTCACCGTCCCGACCGTGGCCATGCAGTTCTCGTCGAAGAGGCGGATCTCGCCCGACGGCAGCCGCAGCCGGACCATCCCGTCCTCCTTGCTCAGGATCTGGCAGGCCGTCCCCGCGGCCCGGGCCAGCTTCGCCTTGCTCCCCGGGTAGAACTCGACGCAGTGCACGAACGTCCCCACGGGGATGTCCTTCAAGGGCAGCGCGTTCCCCGGTCGGGCCTCCGCGCCCGGCCCCGACACGATCGTCTGCCCGATCTTGAGCTCCAGCGGGCTGATGATGTAGCGCTTCTCGCCGTCCGCGTACTGCACCAGCGAGATCCACGCCGAGCGGTTGGGGTCGTACTCTTTTGTCAGCACCTTGGCCGGGATCCCCTGCTTGTCCCGCGC
>WFPR01000085.1 GCA_015487455.1 Candidatus Bipolaricaulota bacterium | reverse complement strand
GCCATCGCCGCGTGGATGAACGCGACGCCCACGAGCGTGTCGTAGATCCCCAGGCGATAGTAGAGCACGATGAGCGGGACGGCCAGCAGGGCCGTCGGGAACATGCGCGTGATCAGGATCCCCAGGCGGAACGCCTCCCGCCCGCGGAAGACGAAGCGCGAGAGGGCGTAGCCCGCCGGGGCGGCGATCGTGAGCGTGATCGCGATGGTGAGCAGCGCCACCCAGATGCTGTTCAGGGTGCTCTCGATCACCCCGTAGGAGTTCACGAAGAAGGCCATCGTCTCGATCGAGAAGCGGCTCGGGATCAGCGGCTTGGGCCAGCCGAAGAACTCCTCCCTGGGGGTGAACGAGAGCACGGCGATCAAAAAGATGGGCAGGAGCACCCAGCTGGCGATCGCGACCACGGCCATGTAGAGCAGGGCGCGGTTGCGCAGCTCGCGGGGCGTCGGCCTCCGGGGCTTAATGGGGCCGTCCGGCTCCGGTCCGGGCAACCCGAGGCGCGTGGGGCTCATCGCCGCTCCTCCTCCCGCACCCGCAGGAACACGAGATACAGCACCGTGAAGACCAGCGAAATCGCCAAAATGATCACGGCGTACACGGACGCGAACTGCAAATTTTGCCGGAAGAAGTACCAGGTGTAGGCCCGCTCGGCCAGCACGGGCAGGAAGTCCCCGGCCAGCGCGATGACCACGGCGAAGATCTCGAAGGCGAAGATGGTGCGGATGATGAGCGCGGCCTGGAGGCTGGGCCGCAGCAGGGGCAGGATGACGTACCAGAGCCGCTGCCAGCGGTTGGCCCCCAGCACCTCGGCCGACTCCAAGTAGTCCTTGGAGATCATCTGGAGGCCCGCTACGAGCACGACGAGCACGATGGCCGTGGCCCGCCAGTGCTCGGCCACCACCACCGCGCCGAAGAGCCACCACTTCTCGTTGGGCGTGAGGATGGTGACGGGCGTCTCGACGAGCCCCAGCGCGTAAAGCAGCGAATTTAAGAACCCGCGGTCGGCGAAGATCCCGTACCAGATGAGCCCGGCGGCCAAATCCGAGAGCCCCAAGGGGATGGCGCAGATGTAGAGGAAGAGCTGGGAGCCGCGGAAGCGGGTGTTGATCAGGAGGGCGATGAGCAGGGCCGTCACCAGCTGGAGCGGCACGATGGTGACGGCCAGCAGGAACGTCCACTTGAGCGCCGGCCAGAAGTTGAAGTCCCAGCGCAGCAGATCCGTGAAGTTCGCCAGCGTCCAGTTCCCCGCCCGATCTTGGAACGCGACCACGATCGCCTGCGAGAGCGGGATCACGAAGAAGAGCACCAAATAAAGCACTGAAGGGAGCAGCAGCCAATAGGGGAGCAGGGTGTCGGTGCCCAGGAGGCGCTGCCTTAGGGGTCGAGGCCGCCGGGCCTCGACCGGGGTGTCCACCGTGGCCATGGCGCGTCCCGCCCTTTGTAGCCCATTTCGCGAAAAAAGACAACCCCCGGCCCGTCTGGGGCCGGGGGTTGTCTTTTTAGCCTTGCGAGAGCGCAGCAACAGCTCAGCTTGGCGGGGCTACATGCCGCCGACGCCCTCGACGGAGCAGGGCTGCTCCGGCGGGTCGGGGAGCGGGCAGGCCGCGCCCGTCTCCTGGAACAGCTCGTGGAGGAGCTGCCCCTGCTGCTGGAGCACGGTCGGGATGTCCTCGCCGTTGATGACGATGCGGATGAAGGTGTCGCGGTAGATGGCGCCGAAGTCGCCGCCCCGCGGGCCGAGGCCGCCGGGGATGAGCGCGGGGAGCGCGTCGGCCGCGCCCGCCTGGTTGGAGACGCCCTCGGCCAGCACCCGAAGCGCCCCCGGCGGGACGGCCCCGGCCGCCTCCGCCACCGAGGGGAAGAACCCGACGCCCTGCAAGATCTTGACTTGGGTCTCGGGGCGGGTGAGGTACTCGATGAGCTGAGCGGCCGCGTCGCGGTTGGGCGCCAGCTCCGGGATGCCCAGCCCGGCCAGGATGGCGATGTAGCCGCGGCCGTACGCCGCCGCGGGCGCGGGGAAGGCCACGAAGTCGTCCGGCCGCTCGACCGGCGCCTGCTTCAAGCGCGCCGTGTGGTCCCACGCGACCCAGACGGTCCCCTCGAGCAGCAGGGTGTCCATGCTGTCGGCGGTGGCGACCGCCGGGTGGACCTGCGGCCAGAGTTGATCACGCAGGAACTCCCACATGGCCGCGGCCTCGTCGCTCATGAACTTCTTGACCGTCGAGCCGGTGAACGACGGGTACGCGTAGCCGTGGACGAAGCGGTGGAGCAGGCTCCGCGGCCCGGCGGGGATGCCCAGCTTCGGCTCCCCGGTCGCCTCCTGGAGGGCCTGGCCCCAGGCGACCAGCTGCTCGTACGTCAGCGCGTTGAGGTCCGCCCCCTCGGGGAGGTAGTCGAGGGCCTTCTTGTTGGCCATCATCAGGTACGTGGCCCGCATCCAGGGGACGAAGACCTGCTTGCCCTCAATTTGCCCGAGCTGGAGGTCGCCCTCGGCGAAGGTGCGACCGGTCAGCCCGGCCAGCACGTCCGAGATGTCGCTCATGAACTGGGCGATGCCGACGAAGTCCCCCTGGAGGCCGCCGACCAGGTCCGTGGAGCCCCGCCCGGCCCGGGCCTCGCCCTCCAGCCGGGTGAACAGCTCGCCGTACTCCGCGCCGATGAACTCGACCTCGATGCCCGTCTCCTCGGTGAAGGGCTTGAGGATCTCGTTGCGGACGAACTCGGCCTCCTGGATGGGCACCAGCTGGGTGGAGACCCAGACGATCTTCTGCCCCTGCGAGAACGCGACGGGGCCCATCGAGCCGACGGACAGCGCCAAGCCCAGCGCCAGCAGCGCCAAGCCCAGCCACTTCAGTCGTGCCACCGCACATCCCCTCCTTGACGATGGGAGTTTTTACCCGTTGTCGACAAGCTAACACGACGGCCCAGGGGTTGTCAAGGTCGACCCCGGCCGGGTAGAGTGACCTTTAAGTGGGCGCGAGAGAGGAGGCCCATGGGACAAACGGGCGCGCGCGTGGTCACGCTGCTCACGGACTTCGGGGCGGGGAGCCCCTACCCGGCGGCGATGAAGGGCGTGATCGTCAGCCTCGCGCCCGACGCGTTGATCGTGGACCTCACCCACGAGATCGCGCCCCAAAACGTTCAGGAGGGGGCGTTCGTGCTCTGGAGCGTCGTCCGGGAGTTCCCCGAGGGCACGGTGCACTGCGCCGTGGTCGACCCCGGCGTGGGGACCGAGCGCCGGGGGCTCGTGCTTCGGGCGGGCGGCCAGCTGCTCGTGGGGCCCGACAACGGGCTGCTCGTCCCGGCCGCCCGCGCCCTGGACGAGGGGGACGAGGGCGGCGAGCCCCAAGCGTTCGTCCTCGCAAACGAGCGCTACACGCGCAAGCGGGTCTCGTACACGTTTCACGGGCGGGACGTGTTCGCGCCCGTGGCCGCCCATCTAGCTCGGGGCGTCCCGCCGGAGGCGATCGGGGAGCCCATCCCGTTTGAGGCGTGCGTCGGGCTTGAGGTGGACTTTCAGGG
>WFPR01000084.1 GCA_015487455.1 Candidatus Bipolaricaulota bacterium | reverse complement strand
GGTTCGCTCGAACGTCCACGCGCTCCAAGTAGCGCAAGAAATCCCGATCCAGCAGGTAGACGCCCACGACGCGCACGTCGCTCGGCGCCTCCCCCGCGTCGGGCTTCTCGACGAGCCCGAGGGCGCGGTCGCCCTCCAACCGCAGGACGCCGTACTTCCAGGGCTCGCGGGTGGGCTTCCCCGCTAAAATTAGCGAAGCGCCCGTCTCCCGTTGCTTGCGCAGCAGGGCGGGCAGCCAGCGGTCCGCCGTGAATTGATGAGCATGCAGCACGAAGAACCGCTCGTCCAAAAGCTCTCGGGCGCGCAGGAGCGCGTCACCCATCCCCTTGGGCTCCGGCTGGGTCGCGTAGCGCACCCGGACGTGAAGTCGGGACGGGACGTCGAGCGGAGCCAGCTCCCGCTCGACGGCGCGGTGGGGCGCCTGCACGATTACCACGTCGTCGATCCCGACCCCGGCGCGCTCCAGCGCCTCGAGGGTCCAGACGATCAGGGGCTTTCCCAGGAGGGCGAAGAGGCTCTTGTGCCGCCCCTCGCAGAGCGGCCAAAACCTCGACGAGGCCCCCGCCGCCAGGATCACCGCCTGCATACGCCCGCATTGTAGCGCGACGGGCCGGGCGTTGCGCAACGCGGCGCCCTCGTCTATGATCCGGGCGGCGATGCGCGTGCGCGTAAAAACGCCGGACTTCGCGCTCCTGTCGGCGGTCACCGGGGCGGTCCTCGGCCTCGGCCTTGGGCTCGGGCTCGCGCTCGAGCTCGAGGCGTACGGGCTGCCCAACGAGGTCGCGTACACGATCGAGGCGACCCTGGACCCGCAGCGGAACGTCGTCCGGGGGCGCGAGGTCGTGGAGTTCACCAACAAAACGGGCCAAGCGCTGGACGCGCTCTACTTCCACGTCTACCCGAACGCCTTCAAGCGCGGCTCGAACAGCTTCTATCAACAGGAGCTGCGCGAGAAGGGGCGCGTCGATCCCGACGTGGTCTACGCCAACCCCGACGACGACGCGTTCCTGACCGTCGAGCGCGTCGTCCGGCTCGATCTTGAGGGCGCGCAACCCGCCATCCCCTTGCGCTTTTCAATTGAGGACACGCTCTTGACGGTCGAGCTGGACGAGCCGCTGCCCGACGGCGCGTCCCTCAAGCTCGAGATCGAGTTCGTGTACGACTTAATGGAGGCGGCGCCCGGGGCGCGGATGGCCGCCCGCTGGGCCGTCCGCAGCGGCCACCGCGACGGCGTCTACACCTTAGCGCTCTGGTACCCCAAGCTGGCCGTCTACGACGAGCGGGGCTGGCACCTCGAGCCCTACGGCTACATCGGCGAGTTCTACGGCGACTTCGCCCGCTACGCCGTCCAGCTCACGGTGCCCTCGGACTTCGTCGTGGGCGCGACAGGCAGGCTCGTCTGGGAGGCCACGGCCACGGGCGAGGACGGCGAGAAGGTGCTGCGCTTCGAGGCGGAGAACGTCCACGACTTCGCCTGGGTCGCCTCTTCCCGTTATCGAGTCCGGGCGCTCGACTGCGACGGCGTCACGCTGTACGAGCTGACGCTGGGGGCGGGGCCAGGGCTTGCGGGGCTAGGCGAGCGGGCCTGTCGCGCGCTGCGCTTCTTCAATCGAGCGTTCAGGCCGTACGCGTACGGGCAGCTCACCGTCGCGGAGGTGACGGTCGGCGGCGGGATGGAGTACCCCCAGATCGTGATGATCGGGCGGGGGAGCGACTACGAGGTCGCGCACGAGGTGGCCCACCAGTGGTGGTACGGGGCCGTCGGGAACGACGAGTTCGACGAGGCCTGGCTCGACGAGGGCTTCGCCACCTACGCGCAGGAACTGTACTTCATCGAAGAGCTGGGCTACGCGCCCGGGGCGGCCCGCAGCACGTGGACGTTCCGCGAGCCGGGCGAGCCCGTGCTGCAGCCCGCTTCGGCGTTTCCGTCGCTGCAGAGCTACTTCCGGGCCGTCTACGCCAAGGCCTCGGGGGTCCTGTGGATGCTCCGCTGGCTCTTGGGAGCCGAGGCGTTCGGCGAGGCGCTGCGCGCCTACTACGAGCGCTTCACGTTCCGGAACGCCACCACAGGGGACTTCGTCGCCGTCGTGGAGGGAGTCAGCGGGCGCGAGCTGGACTGGTTCTTCGAGCCGTGGCTGCGGACGACGGCGACGCTCAACTTCGTCCTTGAAGACGTCGAGTCGGAGCGTTTGCCGAGCGGGCTCTGGCGCCATGTGGCCCGGCTGCGGCGCGAGGGCCCGATCGTCATGCCCGTGGACGTGCGCTTCACGATGGACGACGGGCGCGCGGTGACGCTCCGCTGGGCGGGCACCCGGCCCGAGGGGACGCTCACGATCGAGGGCGCGCAGCCCCTGGCCCGCGTCGAGGTCGACCCCGAGCGCTGGGTGCTGGAGGAAGAACGTCGGGACAACGTCTGGGAGGGGCGCACGGTCGCGCTCTCCTCCAGCGCTCCCCCCTCCTCCCTGCTGCTCGGCTTAGGGCTGCTCAGCTTCCTGAGCCTCCTCGTCGGCGTCGGGGGCGGAGGCCGGCCAAATCGGCGTACACGCGTTCAGCTGTAGCTCCAGCGTCCCGGTCGGTCTGGCGATCGTGACGGCGCGCGTGCAGTCCTTAAGGAACGGCCCGAGGACGCGCTCGACCGGCTCCCCCTCCGCTTCGTCCCCTGCTGCGTACAGCCCGAGGACCAACGGGCCGACCTCGGGCAAGGCCGTGACTATGGCATCCTCTAGGAGGGCCAAGGCGAAGCGCAGGCGCTCCGCCTCCACCGCCTCGAGTTGCCGAGCCGCTCGAGCCACCTCGAGGAGCGAAAGCACGCCGGTGGCCGCGATGTTCACGTTCTGTTGGACGGCGAGGGCCTGTCCGGCGAGAAAAGCTGCCCGTGCCGCTTGGACGAAGCCGACCAAGGATTCCGCGCTGGGCAGCCGCTCGCGCAGCAGGGCCTCAAAGGCGTCAAAGCGCTCAAGGGCGAACGCTTGGGCTTCCCCCGGCTGGCCCGGCTGGCCCGTTCCGAGGCCCATCCACCCCAGGATCGTCAGCGCCACGATCAGCGCCACAAGCCCGAACAGCAGCCTCATTTTCGCTCACCTCCCTCAAGCGAAGCGCGAGGCTAAGGCCGGGGCCCGATTTCGAGCACCAAGCGAATCGGGATGAGCCCGATTCCGAGCCCGTCGGAGGTCAGATCGAGGCTCACAAAAGTTCCAACTTCAAGCAGCCGGACCCCCGGCAGGAGCTCGACGTCTACGCCAAACGGCCCCTGGACCCCTAAGATCGCCTCCACGGCGGTCTCGAGCCTCCAGGGGAAGTGCGCCAACCCGTCGGGCCCGGGAGCGGGAGGAAGGCGCCAAGAGAGGCTGGCCGTGATCTCGCCTGTGACGTTGATGGGCATCGACATTGGGAGGAAAGCCCACCTTAAGGGCTCCGTCCACCGAGCTGTGCCTTGAACCCCTGCGCTGAGCACAGGGATCAGCGATGGCTCCGGCCTCACCGTGACCCCGGCTTTGAAAAAGGGATGAACGCTCACGTCGGGTTCGGGGTTGGGTTTGGGGTTGGCCCACACGGGCAGGGCATGGCTTGCCAGCGCCACCCCGACCCCGAGCCCGACGGCGATCGCGAGCCAGCGCTTCGGGGCCTTCATGGCCGCCGATCCCCCTCCTGTTCTTGTGGAATTTGTTCGATCGTTCGCTTGATCACTTCTGGCCTCATCGCCAAGGGGCTACACCGGCAGATCGTGCTGTTTGAGGAGCATCCAGCGGGTAAGGCGGCGAAGCAGCCAGGTGGCGCCCCAGCCCACTAGGACCCCCAAGCCGACCAACCCGGCCGCCCGGGGTCGGGTGAGCACATCCACCCGCTGGAGGGCCGCTTCGTCGTCGGACCGCGGAGACTCGGCCCTGGGGATGCCGAAGCTGATCGCTATGGAGAAGTAGCCGCGCGGGGCTCCGCGGTCTCCGTCCGGCGGGGGCTTCCCGTCCATGACGGCCGTCGCCAGGGGGTCTTGGCGAGTCGTGTAGTACACGTGCACGCTCTCGGGGAAGAGGAGCTTGGTCCCGCCGAGCCCGAGGAGCACCAGCGAGACGAGGTAGCACAGCACGAAGGGAAGCGAGCGCAGGTACTGGGCAAGCGTGCCCTTGAGCCAGCGGCTCAGCCCCCGGAGCAGCCGCCCCGGCGAGCCGCGCAGCCCGCGCCCCAGGTCGCTCTGCATCACGTAGAGGGGCACGTACTCGTCCGGGTCGCCGAGCTTGACCAGCACGTCGAACACCTCGTTCGCGGAGAGGGCTTGGGGCGAGGATCGTTGGGCCAGCCGGAGCAGGCGCTCGTGGAGGTGGCTTTCGATCTCGCGGCGGATGTCCTCCCGTTCGTCGGCTCGGAGGCGACAGCGCTCCAAGGCCCGCTCAAGCCGCCTCCGGTAGTCGTCGAGCAGCCGCTGCGCCTCGCGGCTCAGCTTCACGTCTCTGCTCGCGCTCGTGCTCTCGATTGCGCTCTCGCTCACGCGCGCGCTCGCATCCTCCATGCCGCGCCTCCTCCCTCTCGTCAAGGAGCGCGTTCACGCCCTGCACGAAGAGCCGCCATCGGGTGACCATCTCGCCCAAGTACGCCCGTCCTTTGGCCGTCAAGCGGTAGTACTTTCGCGGGTGGCCCGACGTGCGGGTGTCCCACTCCGCCTCAACCAGGCCCTCGCGGTGGAGTCGGCTGAGCAGCGGGTAGATCGTCCCCTCGCTGATCGTCAACCCCGTCCGTCGCTCCAGCTCCTCGACGAGCTCCAGCCCGTATCGGCGCCTCTCCTGCAGCAGCAGCAAGACCCCGAGCGCCAAAGCCCCCTTGCGCAGCTGCGAGGCCCAGCGATCCAGCTCTTGCCCTATTCCTTGCATTGCAAGGAATAGGCTACCACAAAGCTCCGGGGGCGTCAAGCCCCCTTTGGGGATGAGCGAGGGTCGGCTTAGGCAACGGGGAGGCGGCTGGGCTTGGCGTGTTCCGGGTGGGGGAGCGGGCGGTTTTGCTCGTCGACGTGGACGACCCTGGGCCGGAAGCTTTTGAGTTCGCGTTCCTCGACGTGGGCGTACGCTAAGATGATCACGAGGTCCCCGACCTCGCCGAGGCGGGCCGCGGCCCCGTTGAGCACCACCTCGCCGGAGCCCCGCCGCCCCGCGATCACGTACGTCTCGAAGCGCGCGCCCGTGTTGACGTTCAGCACGTGGACCTTCTCGTAGGGGACGAGCCCGGCGGCCTCCATCAGCTCGGGGTCGAGCGTCAGGCTCCCCTCGTAGTGGAGGCTCTTGCCCGTGACCCGCGCCCTGTGAATTTTCGACTTGAGCAGCTCGCGCCGCACGCCCCTCGCCTCCTTTGCTGCTGATACTGATCATACCCCATCGGCACGGGGCGCTCAACGCGCAGAAAGCCCAAGAAGTCGAGGGTTGCCGGGGATCGAGCCCGTGTGCTAGCATACGGCGCGCAGCACGCACGCGAACCCTGCCGGAGCCACGAGTTGCGATCAGAGCGAGCCGAAGCGAAAGGAGAGAAGCCCGCGATGCGAAACCCTTTGACCCGTGAGCGTCGTGAGGAGGAAGAGCAGGAGAAGGCAAAGGGGCTGGGCGTCCCCGGCCCCCGATCCCAGGAGGTGCTGCGGCGCAAGGCGCAGGTGGTCGCCCCGGCGGTCACGTCGCTGGCGCCGTTCGTCATCGCCGAGAGCCGGGGAGCCGTCGTCCGCGACCTCGACGGGAACGAATATTTGGACTTTACGGGCGGCTGGGGGTGTCTGGTCGTGGGCCACACCCACCCCAAGGTCGTCCACGCCATTCAGACCCAAGCTGAAAGGTTCGTGCACACGGATTGCAGCGTGATCTTCTACGAGCCCTATGTCGCCCTGGCCGAGAAGCTGGTGCAGTACGCGCCCGGTGAGCGGCCCAAGCGGGTCGCGTTCTTCAACAGCGGCGCGGAGGCCGTGGAGAACGCCGTCAAGATCGCCCGCTACCACACCCGACGGCGGGCCGTCGTCGTGTTCGAGGGCGCGTTCCACGGGCGGACGCTGCTGACGATGACCATGACCCACAAGGCCCAGCCCTACAAGGCCCACTTCGGCCCCTTCGCCCCCGATGTTTACCGCCTGCCCTTCCCCAACCCCTATCGGAACCCGATGCGCTTCGCGGACTGGGAGCGCAGGTTCAAGACGCTCCTCGACCCCGAGGAGGTCGCGGCCGTCGTGGTGGAGCCGGTGCAGGGGGAGGGCGGCTTCGTCGTCCCGACGGAGGAGTTCCTGCCCGAGCTGCGCGAGTTCTGCTCGCGGCACGGCATCGTGCTGGTGGCCGACGAGGTGCAGACGGGGGTCGGGCGCACGGGGACCTTCTTCGCCGTGGAGCAGTTCGGGGTCGAGCCCGATCTCATCTGCGTCGGGAAGTCGCTCGCCTCGGGGCTGCCCCTGAGCGGGGTGGTCGGCGTCGCGGACGTCATCGACTCGGTGCCGGACAGCGCGATCGGCGGCACCTACGTGGGCAACCCCGTGGCGTGCGCGGCCGGGCTGGCCGTGATCGACGTCCTCGAGGAGCAGGGGCTCCTGGAGCGGGCCCGGCAGCTGGGGGAGCGGCTCGAGGCGCGCTTCCTGGAGCTGAAGAGGCGCTACGCGCTGGTGGGCGACGTGCGGGGCCTCGGGGCGATGCGGGCGATCGAGCTGGTCAGGGATCGCGAGACGAAGGACCCCGCCCCCGAGGAGACGGCCCAGATTATCAAAGGGGCGCTGGCGCGCGGGGTGATCCTGGCCAAGGCCGGGCTCCACGGCAACGTGATCCGCATGCTGATCCCGCTCGTCATCGCGGATGAAGAGCTGGAGCGCGGCCTGGACGCGCTCGAGGCCGCGCTGGCGGAGGTCGCCCGCGGCTGAGCTGAGCTCACCCAGGGGGAGGATCGAGAGGGCTGGAGCCGGCGGTCGGACTCGAACCGACGACCTGCCGCTTACGAGGCGGCCGCTCTACCTGCTGAGCTACGCCGGCTTGGCCGCTTAAGTGTACGGGCTCCCTACGCGAAAATCAAGCCTCCGCGTCGGGCCCCTCCCTTGGCCCTCCGCTCCGTCCGGTCGAGGGCAGCCGACCCGTCCCCGTCGGGCCTTTAGTCACCCCCGCGCGGCGCGGAGTCGCGGACGGGCGCGCCCCGACGTCCTCCCAAAGGGCGTGCCCCGGCGGTACGCTGGAGGCGCTTGCCAGCTTGCCAGGCATTTGGCGACCTCCTGGGGGGACGGGACCCCTGATGGCCCGATCCCGTCCCCCTTCCCGCCCATCACCCCTCTGC
>WFPR01000083.1 GCA_015487455.1 Candidatus Bipolaricaulota bacterium | reverse complement strand
GCCCCCGACCCCGCCGGGCCCGGGCGCCAAGCCGATCGCGCCGGGCATGGACCTCAACCAGGTGCTGGCCGCCCTGCAGGCCCGCGGCGTCCCCGTGAGGCAGGAGGGCAGCCAGAGCAAGCCCAAGCTCGGCGACGTGAGCGACCCGATGCTCCTGCGCGCGATCCCGGGGTTCAGCGCCCAGCTCGTCTGGGTGAGCGCGCCGGGCTCGCTGCGCAGCGTCATCGCCTGGGACAACCCGGCCGTGGACCTCGATCTGATCGTCTTCGGCTTCTTCCCGTTCGGGTTCTGCTTCCAGCTCACCCCGCCGGGCGTGCTGGCCGAGCTGTGCGACCGCCCGCCGTTCGGCCCCGTGGCGGGCACGGTCTTCGCCGTGCTCGTCATCAACTGGTCGCCCACACCGCAAGCCTACGTGCTCTCGCTCTCCCCGTAGGCGGTTCGCTCCTCTCTCGAACCGAGCGCAAGGCTCAGGAGGGGGCGCGGACGCGTCCGCGCCCCCTCCTGATGTTCGCTTGGGGAGCCCGTCCGTCGCGGGTCATTGGGGCGCCCTCCCCCCATGGGCTATGATTAGGGACGGAAAGGAGGCCATCATGCAGACGCGCCCTACGTTCCGAGACGCCCTGGAGGGGTTGGGCTTTCGGGGCCTCCGGGACGTCTACGCGAACCTCCCGCCGCCCGCCCTCTACGAGGAGGCCATCCGGCGCGGGGAGGGCTGGCTGGCCGAGGGCGGCCCGCTGATCGTCCACACCGGCCGGCACACCGGGCGCTCCCCTCGAGATCGCTTCATCGTGCGCGACGCGCTCACGGAAGCGCTCGTAGACTGGGGCGAGGTCAACCGGCCCATCGCCCCCGAGGCGTTCGACGCGCTCTACGAGCGGGTCGTGCGCCACTTCGAGGGCCGGGACGCCTTCGTCCAGGATCTGTTCGTCTGCGCGCACCCCGACTACCGCCGCCCCCTCCGCGTCGTCACCGAGCTGGCGTCGCACAGCCTCTTCGCCCACAGCCTCTTCCGCCGCCCGGGGCCCGACGACCCGCTGCCCCACGAGGAGCCCTTCTTCACCGTGATCTGCGCCCCCGGCTGCACCGCCGTCCCTGAAGAGCACGGCACCCGCTCCGAGACGTTCATCGTGCTGAACTTCACGAAGCGCGTCGCCCTCATCGGCGGCACCCGCTACGCGGGCGAGATCAAGAAGAGCGTCTTCACGGCCTTGAACTTCTACCTGCCCGACGAGGGCGTCTTCCCGATGCACGCCTCGGCCAACGCCGGGCGCGCCCGCGACCGCGGGGGCGAGAGCGACGTGGCCCTCTTCTTCGGGCTCTCGGGCACGGGGAAGACGACCCTGTCCACGGACCCGGAGCGCCCCCTGATCGGCGACGACGAGCACGGCTGGGCCGACGCGGGCGTCTTCAACTTCGAGGGCGGCTGCTACGCCAAGGTGATCCGCCTGAGCCCCGAGGCCGAGCCCGGCATCTACCGGGCGTCGACGCGCTTCGGGGCGCTGCTGGAGAACGTCGTCTTCGACCCCGTGACGCGCCGAATCGACTTCGACAGCGACGCGATCACGGAGAACACCCGCGCGGCCTACCCGCTGACCCACTTGGACGACGTCGTGCCCTCGGGCGTCGGCGGCCACCCCCGGCACGTCTTCTTCCTGGCGTACGACGCGTTCGGGGTGCTCCCGCCCCTCGCGCGGCTCACCGAGGAGCAGGCCGTGCGGTTCTTCCTGCTGGGGTACACGGCCAAGGTCGCGGGGACCGAGCGGGGGGTGACGGAGCCCGAGGCGACCTTCAGCCCCGGGTTCGGGGCGCCGTTCCTGCCGCGGCCGCCCGAGCTGTACGCCCGGATGCTCCACGAGCGCTTGCAACAGCACGGGGCGACCGTCTGGCTCGTCAACACGGGGCTCGTGGGTGGACCGCACGGGGTGGGCGAGCGGATGCCGCTGGCCGAGACGCGGGCGCTCCTCCACGCCGCGCTGGACGGCTCGCTCGAGCGCGTGCCCTTCGAGGCGGACCCCGTCTTCGGGCTGGCCGTGCCCGCCCGCTGCCCCGGCGTGCGCCCCGAGGTCCTGCAGCCCCGCCGGGCGTGGGCCGACCCCAAGGCGTACGACGAGCAGGCCCAACGGCTCAAGGCGCGCTTCGACGAGCAGCTCAAGCGCTTCCGGCTCGCGCTCTAGCTTTGAGCGTTATGGGGCAAGGGCAAGAGGAGCTGAAGGCTCGGGCGGCGGAGCGGGCGGCGCGGCTGCTCCTGGAGCGCTGGCCACAACTGCAGCTGGGGAAGCCCGTCGCGCTGGGGCTGGGGACGGGGAGCACCGCGGAGCGCTTTTTAGAGCGCCTGGCTCAGCTTCACAAGGGGGGCCGGCTGCCCGGCTTCGTGGGCGGAGTTCCGACGTCGGTGCGCACCGAGCGCTTCGCCCGCGCGCGGGGGCTGCCGCTGACGACCCTGGAGGCCCATCCCGAGCTGGCGCTCACCGTCGACGGGGCCGACGAGCTCCTCCCCGACACGCTGGACGCGCTCAAGGGCGGCGGGGGCGCCCACACCCGCGAGAAGGTCGTCGCGTGGGCGAGCCGCGACTACTGGCTGATCGTCGACGAGTCGAAGCTCGTGGCGCGCCTGGGCGCGAGCAAGCCGGTGCCCGTCGAGGTGGTGCCCTTCGCCGTAAAGCTCGTCGAGCGCGAGCTGGTCAAGCTGGGCGCCGAGCCCGCGCTGCGCCGCCTCCCCAACGGGAGGCCCTTCCGGACGGACAACGGGCTGTACGTCGTGGACGCCCGCTTCCCCGGCGGGCTGCCCGACGCGGCGCGCTTGGCCCACGAGCTTAAGACGATCCCAGGGGTCGTGGAGCACGGGCTCTTCTTGGGGATGGCGCGGAGGGCGATCGTGGCGGGCCGCGACGGGGTGCGGGTGCTCGAGCGTTCCTAATTTCTCACCTTATTTCTCACCTTGGAACGTCTAAGCGCGATCTCGCAGGATTTGAGCGGGCTCGAGGAGCACAAGCCCCGGGATCCGGCGGAAGTGGCCTACGTTGCGGGTCAAGAGCGGCAGGTCCGCTGCCAGGCAGCACCCCGCAATCAGCAGGTCGGGCGCCGGGAGGGGTTCTCCCCGCGCCTTCAGCTGACGGTAGACGGCCCCGGCCTGCAGGGCCGCTGCGGCGTCCAGCTCGAGCAAACGACCAGCCTGCACGAGCCGCTCAATGTCCCGCAGCTGCCGCTCCGTTTGCGCGCCGCAGGCCAGCTCGAAGAGCGTCAAGGTCGTGATGGTCAGCCGATCCTCGCGGAGTAGGCGCTCCACGGTCTCGGCCGAGGGGGAAACCCCGGCGAAGTAGTCGATGAGAATGTCGGTGTCTACGACGACGCGGCCGCGTCGTCGGGCTCCCTCTCTCGAGGCCATGAGGCGCGGAGCTCCCGAAGGGCTTTGCGGGTTCGTTCGGCCTCGTCGGCCGACCAAGCCCCCTTGCGATCTAAGAGGAGGCGTCGGGCGGATTCAGCCTCGGCGTGGTGCTTTAAGTAAAAGTCGATGGCCTCCTGGACGACGCGGGAATAGCCCCGCCAGCCGCGACGGGCGGCGATGGCGTGGAGCAGAGCCCGCTGCTCCTCGGTCAGCTCGATCGTGGTCCGCATACACAACAAGCATTATAGTGCGAAAGTGCAAAACCGGCCAGCGGCGGGCGGGGGCCGGACGATGGGCGGCTCCAATCGGGGATGCGCTCCCGTGGCATCCGGACCGGGGGCATGTGCCCTCCTAGCCCGCGCGCATCCGCACGGTCATGACGGGCACCTCGGCGGTGCGGACGACCTCCTCGGCCACGCTCCCCAGCAGGATGCGGTCCAGCCCGCGGCGGCCGTGGGTCCCCATCACGATGAGGTCGATCCCCGCCTCTTCCGCGTACTTCA
>WFPR01000082.1 GCA_015487455.1 Candidatus Bipolaricaulota bacterium | reverse complement strand
TAAGGTTCTTCGCTTATCATCGAATTGAACCAGATGCTCCACCGCTTGTGTGGGCCCCCGTCAATTCCCTTGAGTTTCAGCCTTGCGACCGTACTCCCCAGGCGGCGGGCTTACCGCGTTAGCTGCGGCACCGACCCCCTCAAAGGGCCGACACCTAGCCCGCATCGTTTAGGGCGTGGACTACCCGGGTATCTAATCCGGTTCGCTCCCCACGCTTTCGCGCCTCAGCGTCAGGGACGGGCCAGCCGGCCGCCTTCGCCACCGAGGTTTCGGCCGGTATCTGCGCATTTCACCGCTACTCCGGCCGCTCCACCGGCCTCTCCCGCCCTCGAGCCGACTAGTATCAGGGGCCCTTCCCCGGTTGAGCCGGGGGCTTTCACCCCTGACTTAGCCGGCCGCCTACGCGCACTTTACGCCCAGTGAATCCGGGCAACGCTCGGGCCCTACGTCTTACCGCGGCTGCTGGCACGTAGTTCGCCGGCCCTGCTTCTGGGGGTACCGTCACCCCCCAGGGCCTGTTCGACCCCGGAGGGGTTCTTCCCCCCTGAAAGCGGTTTACACCCCGAAGGGCTTCGTCCCGCACGCGGCGTCGCTCGGTCAGGCTTGCGCCCATTGCCGAAGATTCCCCACTGCTGCCTCCCGTAGGAGTCGGGGCCGTGTCTCAGTCCCCGTGTGGCCGACCACCCTCTCAGGCCGGCTACCCGTCTTCGCCTTGGTGGGCCGTTACCCCACCAACAAGCTGATGGGACGCGCCCCCCTCCCCAGGCGGGAGCTTCCGTGAGAGGCCCCCTTTCCCCGCAGCCCTTGTGGGCCGTGGGCCTATGGGGG
The DNA here is from genome assembly GCA_015487455.1 of Candidatus Bipolaricaulota bacterium. GTDB lineage: Bacteria > Bipolaricaulota > Bipolaricaulia > RBG-16-55-9 > RBG-16-55-9 > S012-72. Next base: position 5,995 of record WFPR01000082.1, on the reverse strand, counting down.
ATTAGCCCCGGTTTCCCAGGGTTATCCCCCTCCTGGGGGCAGGTTAGGCACGCGTTACTCACCCGTCTGCCGCTCCGTACCCCCGATCCACCCCCGAAGGGGCTTCTCGAGGGCCGATCGCACGACTTGCATGTGTTAGGCGCGCCGCTAGCGTTCGCCCTGAGCCGGGATCATACTCTCTCAGGGAAGTACGTCGCTCAGGCAGGACCCTCGTCGCGCTATCCACTTGTCAAAGACCAAGCTCGCTGCGCACGGATTGAGCGCTCGCGTTGAGCGCCCGCCAGGGCCGTGGTTGGGTCTCCTCCGGCCGCTGGCGCGAGTATTATACCACGGCCGGGGCCCTTGTCAAGTCAAGCCAGGGCCCCCGAACGGGCCGCGGCGCCGGGGGCCGGGTGCAACCCGCCCCGCGACGCTCTATACTGACGGGAGCTCGAGGCGACCACCCGCGCGAACGCGACGGGACGGGGACGAGGACGAGGAGGCTGGAGCCGAAGGATGTTCTACGCCGTGGTGCTCGCCGGGGGCAGCGGGACGCGCTTCTGGCCCAAGAGCCGCAGGAACCAGCCCAAGCAGCTGCTCGACATCGTCGGGACGAGCCCCCTCATCGCCCAGACGCTCGAGCGCCTGGAGGGGCTCTTCACCCGCGAGCGCATCCTCGTGATCACGCAGCGAGGGCAGCTCGAGAGCGTGAGGAAGCACATCGATCTGCCCGAGGGGAACGTGCTGGCCGAGCCCCGGTCGCGCAACACCGCCGCGGCCATCGGCCTGGCCGCCCTGGAGATCAAGCGGCGCAGCCCCCAGGGTGAGGAGGCCGTCTTCGCCGTCCTCCCCTCCGACCACTACATCGACGACCTCGACGCGTTCCTCAAGACGCTGCTCCTGGCCAAGGACGTGGCCCTCAAGGGCTACCTGGTCACGATCGGGATCCGGCCGCGCTACCCCGAGACGGGCTACGGCTACATCGAGCTGGGCGACCCCTTGAAGGAGCTGGGCTATCAGGGGGTCTACCACGTGCGGCGCTTCGTGGAGAAGCCCGACCTCGCCACCGCCGCGAGGTTCGTCGAGCAGGGGAATCACCTCTGGAACAGCGGGACGTTCGTCTGGCGGGTGCGGGAGATCCTGGGAGCGCTGCACGAGCACCTCCCCGAGCTGTACGCGGGGCTTTTAGAGATTGAGCAAGCGGGCTTCACCCCCGAGGCCGTCGCTCAAGCCTACGAGACGTTCCCCGACCTCTCGATCGACTACGGCGTGATGGAGAAGGCCAGGAACTGCGCCGTGGTGGTCGGGGACTACGGCTGGAGCGACGTCGGGTCGTGGTCCGCCCTGGCCGAGCTGCTGGAGAAGGACGAGCAGGGGAACGTGACGCGGGGCGAGGTCGTGGCGCTCGACTGCTCGAGGTCGGTGCTGTACAGCGACGACGGGCTGATCGGGGCGATCGGGCTGCGAGATCTGGTCGTGGTGCTCTCCGGCGGCGCGGTGCTCGTCTGCCCCCGGGAGCGCGCCCAGGACGTCCGCAAGCTCGTCGAGCGGCTGAAGCAGCTGGGCAAGGACGAGTACCTCTGACGCCCTCGCGCTCAAGCGCCCGCCGAGGGCGCGTACGCGTAGGGAAGGGCGGCAGCGGCAGGGGAAAGGGGGCAGTCAAGCGTGGCGGTCGGGCTGGAAGGCGAGGGCGGCGGCCGGCCCCGGCGGGTCCGCTGGCTCCGCCGTATCGCGTTCATCGGCGACTACCCCCCGCGCCGGTGCGGGATCGCGACCTTCACCCACGACCTCTGTGAGGCGATCGCGGCCCAGTACCCCGACCTCGACTGCTTCGCCGTCGCCGTCACCGACACCGAGGAGGGCTACGACTATCCCCCCCGGGTGCGCTTCGAGATCCGCGAGGGCAACCTGGCGTCGTACCGCCGGGCGGCCGACTTCCTGAACACGAACAACGTCGATCGCGTTTGCGTCCAGCACGAGTACGGGATCTACGGCGGGCCGGAGGGCCGCTACGTGCTGGCGCTGCTGCGCGAGCTGCGCATGCCCGTCGTGACCACCCTGCACACGATTTTGAGGGAGCCCACCCCGGCGCAGCGGGCCGTGCTCGAGGAGCTGGTCCAGCTCTCGGACCGGGTGGTGTCGCTGAGCCGCAAGGGCGTGGAGTTCCTGCGCGAGGTCTACGGCGTGCCCGAGGCGAAGATCGACCACATCCCCCACGGCGTCCCCGACATGCCCTTCGTCGACCCGAACTTCTACAAGGACCAATTCGGGGTCGAGGGGCGGACGGTGCTCCTGACGTTCGGCTTGCTCTCGCGCAACAAGGGGATCGAGTACGTCCTCGAGGCGCTGCCCCGAATTGTGGAGCGCCACCCCGAGGTGGTCTACATCGTGCTCGGGCCGACGCACCCGAGCGTCCGGCGCCACGAGGGCGACGTCTACCGCCGGTCGCTCGAGGAGCGGGTGCGGAGGCTCGGGCTGGAGCGGCACGTCGTCTTCGACGACCGCTTCGTGAGCCTGGAGGAGCTGATCGCTTACATCGGGGCCGCGGACATCTACATCACGCCCTACGTCAACAAGGAGCAGATCGCGTCGGGGACGCTGTCGTACGCGCTCGGCGCGGGGAAGGCGATCGTCTCGACGCCCTACTGGTACGCCGAGGAGCTGCTGGCCGAGGGGCGCGGGGTGCTGGTGCCCTTCCGCGACGCGGGGGCCATCGCCGACGCCGTCGTCGAGCTGCTCGAGAACCCCACCCGAATGCACGCGATGCGCAAGCGCGCGTATCTCTTCGGGCGGGCGATGATCTGGCCGCGGGTGGCCCAGCGCTACATGGAGAGCTTCAAGCGGGCGTGGGAGGCCCGCCTGCGCGCGCCCCACCCCGTGGCCGGGGCCGCGGCCCCGGCCAGGGCCAGGCCCCCGGAGGCCCGAGCCCGGGAGCTCCCGCCCCTGAAGCTCGACCACGTCCGGCGGCTCACCGACGACACGGGCATGGTCCAGCACGCCGTCTTCACCGTGCCCAACTACCACGAGGGCTACACGACCGACGACAACGCGCGGGCGCTCCGCATGGCCGCGCTCTTGGAGGCCCTGGGCGAGGGGGACGCCGGGGCTCACGAGCTGGCCGTGCGCTACCTGGCGTTCCTGTGGTACGCCTTCAACCCCAAGACGGGGCGGTTCCGCAACGTCTTGGGCTACGACCGCCGCTGGCGCGAGGAGGTCGGCTCCGAGGACAGCCACGGGCGGGCGCTCTGGGCCCTGGGGACGGTGATGCACCGCTCCGCGCGGCGGGGCCTGCGCGGGGTGGCCGGACGGCTCTTCGACCAGGCGCTCCCCGAGGCGCTCAAGCTCCAGAGCCCGCGCGCCTGGGCCTTCTCGATCTTGGGGCTCTACGAATACTTGCAGGCGTTCCCCGGCAGCCGGGAGGCCTTGAGGGCCTGCGAGGAGCTGGCCGGGCGCCTGCTCGCGCTCCACGAGCGCCACGGGGCGCCCGACTGGCCCTGGTTCGAGGACGCGTTGACGTACGACAACGCGACCCTGCCCCACGCGCTGCTCCTGGCGGGCCAGGCGCTCAAGCGCGACGAGCTCATCGACGTCGGGCTCGAGGCGCTGGGCTGGCTCTGCGGGGTTCAGCGGGCCGAAGAAGGGCACTTCGTGCCCATCGGCAACCGGGGCTTCTACCGCCGGGGCGGGGAGCGGGCGCGCTTCGACCAGCAACCCCTTGAAGCGCACGCCACCGTGGCCGCGGCCCTCACCGCCTACCGCCTGACGGGCGAGGCGCGCTGGCACGAGGAGGCCCACCGCGCCTTCGACTGGTTCTTGGGGCGCAACGATTTGGGACTGGCGCTCTACGACCCGCGCTCCGGCGGCTGCTACGACGGCCTCCAGCCCGACCGCGTCAACGAGAACCTGGGCGCGGAGTCGACGCTGGCCTTCTGGCTCTCCTGGCTGGAGATGCGGCTGCTCGACCACGATCACTGGGCGCGCGACCGCGAGCGGGGCCGCGACCCCCAAGGGTCCGACGCCCGACGAACCCAAGCGGGGTGAGCGTCGATGCCCACGGTGCTGATCATCCCGGAGCGCAACGAGGGGCGGACGCCCCTGTTCGTCGCCGAACAGGCGTTGAGGTCGCAGGTGGTCAAGGGGGTCTGCTTCGTCGACGGCTGGTCGACGGACGGCACGTACACGGAGCTGGCCCGGGCCCTCCCCGACCTGCGCCTGAAGTACCCGAACCGCCGCATCGAGCTGTTGCAGAGCTACCTGAGGGGGACGGGCAAGGGCGGGGCGATGGTCACGGGGATGGAGTGGGCGCTGGGCGCGGGCTACCGACGAATCTTGTTCTTGGACGGCGACATCCGCTCCGTGACCCCGCGGTGGTGCGAGCTGCTCTACGAGGGGCTGGTGAAGCACGGGGCCGCGATGGCCCGCGGCTACTTCGACCGCAGCCCCCTCGACGCCCAGATCACCCGCCACGTGACCCGCCCGCTCATGAGCCTCTACTTCCCCGAGGGCCGCAACATCCACCAGCCCTTGGGCGGCGAGCTGGCGATGACCGACGAGCTGGTCCACTTCCTGCTCCACGGCCAGACGATCGACCCGCCCCACCACTGGGGCATCGACACCTTCATCACCGTCAACACCGTCGTCGAGGGCTTCCCCGTCGTCGAGGTGTACCTGACGCAGAAGACCCACAAGTCGAAGAGCCTGACGGAGCTGCGCCAGATGCTCGTCGAGTGCTTCGACGAGATGTGCCGCCAGATCGACCTCCACGGGCGGCTGGCGGCCGTCCCCGACGTGCGGGCGATGACCGTCAAGGACGTTAAGCCCGAGGAGCCGCCGGAGCGCGTCGGCGAGGACGTCCGCACCCTGAAGTACGTCGATCTGAGCGAGCAGGAGGAGCGCTTCTTCACGTTCGTCCGGGGGCTGCGCGAGCCCGAGACCCGCTTGGAGGAGCTGGGCGTCGAGCCCGAGCTCCGCAAGCTGGTGCTGAGCCTCTTCGACCCCGCGGAGTTTCAGAGGCGCAGCCGCGAGCTCAACCCCGAGACGTGGGTGCCGCTGCTCGACCGGCTGGCCCGCGGCTACATCCAGCGGAACTACGACGTCGTCTACCACGACGTCATCTTCGCCTGCTGGCAGCTGCGGGTGCTGGCCTTCGCCCACCACGAGGCCGGGAGCTTCGAGCAGGCCGAGGAGGCCACCGAGCGTCAAGCCCAGTACGCCTACGAGTACGGCGCCCGTTACCGTCGAGCGCCGTAAGCTCCATGGGCTTGAAGGTGCTGATCGCGCCGACGGCCTTCAAGGGGAGCCTCTCGCCCCTCGCGGCGGCCGGGGCGATCGCCCGGGGGCTGCGGGCGGCGCTGCCCGACTCGGCGGAGCTGGTCGAACGGCCCCTGGCCGACGGCGGCGACGGCACCCTGGAGGTGCTCCTGCACGCGCTGGGCGGCCAAACGCGCTCCGCCCGCGTCCGAGACCCCCTGGGCCGCGAGGTCGAGGCGGAGTTCGGGCTCCTCGAGCCCGAGGGCCAGCACGGGCGCGGGCGCGTCGCCGTGGTCGAGATGGCCCGCGCCGCCGGGCTCGCGCGCCTCAAGCTTGAGGAGCGCGAGCCCCTTCGAGCGTCGACGTACGGGGTGGGCCAGCTGGTGCGGGCCGCCCTCGACGCCCGAGCGGGGGAGATCTGGCTCGGGCTCGGGGGGAGCGCCACCGTCGACGGGGGCGCCGGCTTCCTAAAGGCGCTCGGCGCCAAGCTGCTCGACGCCCGCGGGCGCGAGATCCCCGAGGGCGGGGCCGGGCTCTCCCGACTCGCCCGACTTGACCTCTCGACGCTCGACCCCCGCCTGAGGCGCGTCCGGCTCGTCGCGCTCCTGGACGTCAAGAGCCCGCTGCTCGGGCCGCGGGGCGCGCGGCTCTACATGCCGCAGAAGGGGGCCACGCCCGAGCAGTGCGACGCGCTGGAGCGGGCCCTGGCCCGCCTCGCGGAGGTCGCCCAACGCGATCTGGGCGTGGACGTGCGCGGGGTGCCGGG
>WFPR01000081.1 GCA_015487455.1 Candidatus Bipolaricaulota bacterium | reverse complement strand
GACGGGTCCCCTGCTCCCCCTCCCGCCCCAGCACGAAGCTCCGCGGCCAGTCGCCGTACGAGACCTCAAGGGCGCGTCGGTACCCGAAGCTCGTGCGGTAGCGCACCCGGTGGCTCTCCACGCCGTAGGCGCCGCCGACGCCGACCTCCCAGGGCCCGACGGCCAGCCGGAAGTCCCAGCCCAGCAGCAGCCCGTCGCGGGCGCTCTGGGCGATGATCGGCGCGAACCGCTCCACGACCGCCGACGGCCCCTCGGGCTCCTCCCGCTCCTGCGCCTGCGCCTGCGCCTGCGCCCGGGCGCCCGGGGCCGAGCCCAAAACCAAGCCCAGCGCGAGCACGAGCCCGACGGCGGCCAGGGCGCGGGGCTTCAAGTTACGCGGGTTACGCGGGCAGCTTCTGTAGCTCATCCACCACGGCGCTCCACTCGCGATAGAGGGCCTCCAGGGCCGCCTTCCGCTCCCGATAGCGTTGGGTCAGCTCGCGGATGCGCTCGGGGTCGCCCGCGTAGCTGGCCTCCTGCAGCTCGCGCTCCAGCTGCTGGACGCGCTCCTCCAGCTCGATCAGCGCTTGGCTCAGCTCCGCCTCGCGGGCCTCCAGCGCCCGACGGGCGTCCTTCGCCGTTGCGTTCACCTTCGCGTTCGTCGGCTTCGGCTTTGAGCTTGACGCCTTGCGCGATTTGGGGGCCTCCGACGCGCGTTCGCGTTCGCGCTCTCGCTCCCGCTCCTCGGCGCGCCTGCGGAGGTAGTGCGCGTAGTCGCCACGGTAAACCACGCAGCGACCCTCCCTCACTTCCCAGATCTGGGTCGCCAGCGCTTGAACGAGGTAACGATCGTGCGAGACGAGCAGCACCGTCCCCTCGTAGCGCCGGAGCGCGTCCTGGAGCGCCTCGCGGGCGGCGATGTCGAGGTGGTTCGTCGGCTCGTCCAGCAGCAGGAAGTTGCCGCCGAGCTGGGCCAGCAGCGCGAGCGCGACCCGGCTGCGCTCCCCGCCCGACAGCTCCCCAATTCGCTTGAAGACGTCGTCGCCGGAGAACAGAAATTGCCCCAGGAAGTCCCGAGCTTCCGGGATCGTCCGGTGCTTGTGCGCCAGCAGCGTCTCTAAAATGGTCTTTTGGGGATCGAGGGCCTCCCACTGGATCTGGCGGTGGTAGCCCACCACGACGTGGTGTCCCAGCTCGAAGCGCCCCCCCAGCGGCGGCAGCTCCCCGGCCAGGGTGCGCAGCAGGGTCGTCTTGCCGCAGCCGTTCGGGCCGATGAGCGCCACCCGCTCGCCGCGCTCGACCAACACCTCGCCCTCGAAGCGGAACAGCTCGTGATCGCGATCTTGACCGCGGTAGCCGACCCGAAGATCTTCAATTTTGAGCACCTCGCGGCCGCTGGGCCGCTCGATGGGGATCGAGAAGCGCAACGCTTTGGGCGCCTTGGGCGGCTCGACCCGCTCGCGCTGGAGGCGCTCGAGCAGCTTCCGTCGGGACTGCGCCTGGCTCGAGCGGAAGTGCCCGCCCGCGATGTTCCTCCGGATAAATTCTTCCGTCTTCTCGATGAGCCTCTGCTGCTCCTCGTAGACCTTGCGCTGGCGCTCCAGGCGCTCGCGCTTGAGCTGGAGGTACTTCGTGTAGTTGCCGGGGTACTCCGTGAGCCGCCCGTCCTCCAGCTCCCAGATGCGCCGGGCGAGCTTGTCGATGAGATAGCGATCGTGCGAGGCGATGATGTAGCCGCCCTTCCAGCCCTGCAGGCGCTCCTCGAGCCACTCGAGCGCTTGTAAATCCAGGTGGTTCGTCGGCTCGTCCAAGAGCAGCAGCTCGGGCTCGGCGAGCAGCAGCCGGGCCAGGGCGGCCCGCGCCCGCTGCCCGCCGCTCAACTGCTTGAGGGGCTTCTTCTCGTCCTCGGGCGAGAAGCCCAGCCCCGCCAGCACCTTGTGGACCTCGCTCTCGTGCTCGTAGCCGCCCAGCGCGCTGTAACGCTCCAGCAGCTCGTCGTATTGGTGGAGCAGCCCCTCGTCGGGGTCGGGGTCGGAGTCGGGGCGCTCGGCCAGCTCGCGCTCGAGCGCCCGCAGCCGGGCCTCCAGCTCCACGAGCTCGGGCTTGGCCTCGAGCATCGCCTCGAAGAGCGTCTTCCCGTCCGCGCCCGCGCCCGCGCTCTCAGCGTCGGCATCGAGATCGGGCTCTTGGGGCAGGTAGCCCAGGCGCAGCGAGCGGGCCCTCCTGATCTTCCCGTCGTTGGGCTCCTCCAGCCCGGCGAGGAGCTTCAGGAGCGTGCTCTTGCCCGAGCCGTTCGGGCCGATCAGCGCGATCCGGTCGCCCCGCGCGACCCGCAGCGAGACGTCCCGCAACACGACCTCGGCGCCGTAGCGCTTGGTCAGCCGCTCCGCCGTGATGACCGACATGTTCGTTCGCTTGCGTTGAGCGCATTCTTGAGGTCAATGGGCTATTGTACGCAACGGTTGAGGATCCCGCAAACGGCAGACGCCTGGGCTTGTGGGCCCCTCCGCGCGGGGGCTATACTCACGACGTGACGGCGCCATGAGCGGAAAAGCGCCAACGGCCATTCGGACGATCCACGCGCGGGAGATCCTGGACTCCAGGGGCAACCCCACCGTCGAGGTCGAGGTCGAGCTGGAGGACGGGACGCGGGCCCGGGCCGCGGTGCCCTCGGGCGCCTCGACGGGCAAGTTCGAGGCGCTGGAGCTGCGCGACGGCGACCCCAAGCGCTACCACGGCAAGGGCGTCCTCAAGGCGATCCGGAACGTCCACGAGGTCCTCGCCCCGGCGCTTCGAGGTCTAGACGCCCGCGACCAGCGGGCGCTCGACGAGCGGATGCTCGAGCTGGACGGGACGCCCAACAAGAGCCGGCTGGGCGCGAACGCCATCCTGGGCGTCTCGCTGGCCGCGGCCCGCGCCGCCGCCCAGAGCTTGAACGTCCCGCTGCATTCGCACCTCAAGGCGCTGTTCGGGTTAGAAGGGGAGCCCACGCTGCCCGTGCCGCTCATGAACGTGCTCAACGGCGGGGTCCACGCCGACAACCCCCTCGACATCCAAGAGTTCATGATCGTGCCCGTGGGGGCCCAAAGCTTCCAGGACGCCGTCCGCATGGGCGCAGAAGTTTTTCACGCGCTCAAGGCGCTGCTCAAGCGGCGCGGGCTCGGCACGGCCGTAGGCGACGAGGGGGGCTTCGCGCCCCAGCTCCCCGAGAACGAGGAGGGGCTGCGGGCTCTGATGGAGGCGATCGAGCGGGCGGGCTACGTCCCCGGCGAGGAGGTCGCGCTGGCGCTGGACGTCGCGGCCAGCGAGCTGTTCGACGGGGACAAGGGGCTCTACCGCCTCGAGGGGCGGACGCTCACCGCCGAGGGGCTGATCGAGCTGTATGAACGATGGCTCGAGCGCTACCCGCTCGTCTCCCTCGAGGACGGGCTCGACCAGGAGGACTGGGACGGCTGGCGGCTGCTCACCCGGCGCCTGGGGGGGCGCGTCCAACTCGTCGGCGACGACCTCTTCGTGACGAACCCGGAGCGCCTCCAGCGGGGGATCGACGCGGGCGCGGCCAACGCGATCTTGATCAAGCCCAATCAAATTGGGACGCTCACCGAGACGCTGGAGACGATCCGGCGGGCCAAGCGGGCGGGCTACCGCACGATCATCTCCCACCGCTCGGGCGAGACGGAGGACCCCTTCATCGCCGACCTGGCCGTCGGGGTGGCCGCCGGACAGATCAAGACCGGCTCGCTCGCCCGCGGCGAGCGGACGGCCAAGTACAACCAGCTCCTCCGCCTCGAGGATCTTTACAAGCTAAAGCTGGCCCCCTGGCCCAAGCCCTCACAATGAGCACCAAACGATGAAACGATGAGCCGTCGGACGGCGTGGAGGCTGGCGTTGGGGCTGCTCTTGGGCGCGCTCGTCGCGTGGCCCTTCGCCCAGAGGGGCTACGAGATCTGGCGGATGCGCGCCGAGATCGCTCGGATCGAGCGACAGAAGGCGAGCGTTTTGCAAGAAATCGAACGGCTGAAGGCCCAGCTCGCCCTCAAGGACGATCTGGACTACATCGAGTATCTCGCAAAGAGGGAGCTGGGCTTGATCCTCCCCGGCGAGGAGAAGTACATTCTTATCGAGCCATGAGCTTCGTCCACCTGCACGTCCACTCCGAGTACAGCTTGCTGGACGCGACGTGCCGCCTCGACGCGCTGCTCGAGCGCGCCCGCGAGCTGGGGATGCCCGCGCTGGCGCTCACCGACCACGGGGTGCTCTGCGGCGCCGTCGAGTTTTACTTGAAAGCCCAGGAGCGCGGGATCAAGCCCCTGATCGGCTGCGAGCTGTACGTCGCGCCGAAGAGCCGCTTCGAGAAGAGCGCCCGCGAGAAGTACTTCCATCTGACGGTGCTGGCCCGCGACGCGACGGGCTACCGCAACCTGATGAAGCTCTCCAGCTTGGGCTTCTTAGAAGGCTTCTACTACCGGCCGCGGGTCGACAAGGAGCTCCTGCGCCAATACGGCGAGGGCCTGATCATCCTCTCGGGCTGCCTCAAAGCTGAGATCCCCTCGCTCCTCCTCGAGGGCAAGGAGGAGGAGGCCGAGCGGGTGGCCCGCGAGTTCCTCGAGATCGTCGGCCCCGAGAACTTCTACGTCGAGCTGATGGACCACGGCCTCGAAGATCAGCGCAAGGTCCGCCCCAAGCTCCTCAAGCTGGCCGAGAGGTTGAACGTCGAGATCGTGGCCACCAACGACGTGCACTTCCTCACCCCGGACGATCACGAGGCCCACGGGGTGTTCATCAACATCGGGTCGCACAAGTCGACGGAGCCGCGGCAGTACGCGCCCGATCTATATCTCAAGAGCCCCGAGGAGATGGCCGAGCTCTTTAAAGATTTGCCCGAGGCCCTAGACAACACCCTTAAGCTCGCCGAGCGCTGCTCGCTCGAGCTGGACCTCGGCTCGACCCACCTGCCCCGGTTCGAAGTCCCCACAGGGGAGACGCCCGAGGAGCACCTGGAGAAGCTCGCCTGGGAGGGCCTGCGCCGCCGCTACGCCAAGATCACGCCCGAAATTGAGGAGCGCCTGCGCTACGAGCTGGACGTCATCCGGAGGATGGGCTACGCGCCCTACTTCCTGATCGTCCACGACTTCGTCCGCTACGCCCGGTCGCGGGGGGTGCCCGTCGGGCCGGGCCGGGGCTCGGCCGCTGGCAGTTTGGTGTGCTACGCGCTGGGGATCACCAGCATCGACCCCCTGAAATATGGGCTGCTCTTCGAGCGCTTCCTCAACCCCGACCGGGTCGAGCTGCCCGACATCGACATCGACTTTTGCATGCGGCGGCGCGATGAGGTGATCCAATACGTCGAGCGGAAGTACGGGAAGGACCACGTCGCCCAGATCGTGACTTTCGACACGATGGCGGCCCGGAGCGCCGTCCGCGACGTGGCCCGCGCCCTGGGCCTCCCCCACAGCGAGGCCGACAAGATCGCCAAGCGAATCCCCTTCGGCGCCAGCCTCGCCCACGCTCTGGAGATCTCCCCGGAGCTGAAGGCGCTCTACGAGGGCGACGAGCGGGTGCGACGCCTGATCGACACGGCCCGCAAGCTCGAGGGCTTGGTGAGGAACCCCTCGACCCACGCGGCCGGGGTGGTGATCGCGCCCCAGGAGATCACGAACTACGCGCCCCTGCTGCGCCTGAGCGACGGCTCCGTCGTCACCCAGTACGACATGGTCTCGCTCGGCGCCATCGGGATGCTCAAGATGGACTTCCTGGGGCTGCGCAACCTCACCGTCCTCGACGACACGCTCAAGCTCATCGAGCGGCACACGGGCACGAAGCTCGACCTCTACGCGATCCCCCTGGATGACGCCCGCACGTACGAGCTGCTGAGGGCGGGCCGGACCGCGGGGGTGTTCCAGCTCGAGGGGCGCGGGATCCGCGAGCTGGTCAAGCGCCTGGCCCCGACGGAGTTCCGTGATCTCATCGCCGTGCTGGCGCTCTACCGCCCCGGCCCCCTGGAGAGCGGGATGGCCCACGACTTCATCGAGCGCAAGCACGGGCGCCAAAAGGTGCGATACCCGCACCCGAAGCTCGAGGGCGTGCTCAAGGAGACGTACGGCCTGCCCATCTATCAGGAGCAGCTCATGGAGATGGCGCGGGTGATGGCCGGGTTCTCCCTGGCCGAGGCCGACACCCTGCGCAAGGCCATCGGCAAGAAGAACAAGGCGCTGATGGCCCAGATGCGGGAGAAGTTCATCCAGGGGTGCGTCCGGAACGGCGTCTCGAAGAAGAAGGCCGAGGAGCTGTTCGCGGACATCGAGAAGTTCGCCCGCTACGGCTTCAACAAGTCGCACTCGACGGCCTACGCGCTCATCTCGTACTGGACGGCGTATCTCAAGGCGAATTATCCAGTGTTCTATCTTGCCGCGCTGCTCACGAGCGTGGCGGGGAACGCGGCCAAGGTGCGCGAGTACATCAACGAGTGCCGCGAGCTGGGGATTCGGGTGCTGCCGCCCGACATCAACGAGAGCCGCGCCGACTTCACCCCCGTCCGACTGGAGCTGGACGGGGGCAAGGGCTGGGCGATCCGCTTCGGGCTCGGGGCGATCAAGAACGTGGGCCAGGGGGCCATCGAAGCCATCCTGAAGGCCCGCGACGCGGGCGGGCCGTTCCGCTCGTTCGTCGACTTCTGCAAGCGCGTCGACGCCGACAAGCTCAACAAAGAGGTGCTCGAGTGCCTGATCAAGGCGGGCGCCTTCGACTCGCTCGGGACCCGCAAGGGGCTGCTCGCGCAGGTCCCGCTGGGGTTGGAGATCGCCGCGCGCGCCCGGCAGGAGCGGCGCAGCGGCCAGCGCTCGTTCTTCGGCGACGACGAGCTCGACCCCACCCCGGCCCGCGCGGCTCGGAACTCGAACTCCAACGCCGACTCGGCCCCCGACAGCAGGGACGGGCAGGACGAGTTCCCCCCGGAGACGCTGCTGGGCTTCGAGAAGGAGCTGTTGGGGCTCTACGTCAGCGGTCACCCTTTGGAGGACCTCAGGGAGACGCTGGCGCTGTACGCGCCCTGCCCGCTGGGCGAGCTGGAGGAGG
>WFPR01000080.1 GCA_015487455.1 Candidatus Bipolaricaulota bacterium | reverse complement strand
GGGGATCGCGCTCGGGGAGCGGGCGTGGGCGAGGATCGAAGGGGCCGAGATCCGCGACAACCAAACGTTCGCCCCTCCGATCGGCTTGCTCGACCGGGCCACGCTGGAGGTCGCCGACAGCCGCATCGTCGACAACGACGAGGGGGCTGTGATCGCGGGCGACGAGGCGCTCGTGACGATCACGAGGTCGACCCTGTCGGGCAACGACGGGATCGCGGTGGTCGTGGCCGGGCAGGCCCGCGTCGTCGTCGAACAAAGCGCGATCGAGGGGAACACTTGGCGGGGGCTTACAGCCCTCGATTCCGGCCAACTCGTCGTGCGCGACTCCGTCCTGGCCGACAACGCCGAGGAGGCGTTGTTCGCCAAGGGCACAGCCCTCGTCGAGCTGAGCGGGAACCGCATTGAGGGCCATAAGGAGTGCGCGATCCTCGTCGAGGAGCCAGGCGTTCGCGTGACGGGCTCGGACAACACCATGCGGGACAACGCGGTCGATCTTTGCGGCTACGCCCCAGCCTCGATCCGTCGGCCCCTGGTCCCGCCGACGGGTCGCCAGGAAGTGCGGGTGCCCGAGGACTACCCCACGCTCCAGGAGGCGATCGACGCCGTCGCTCCGGGCGGCACGGTGCACGTCGCCGAGGGGACGTTCCAAGGGGGGCTTACGATCTGGAAGCCCGTGACGCTGAAGGGCGCCGGGCTTGAGCGCACCACGATCGATGGGACGATCTCGACAATCGCGGATGTTCAAGGAGTTACGGTTCGCGACCTGAGGACGAGCTTCTCCCGCCTCATGGGCTTCCTCCTCTACGGCCAAGGGCTCGTCCTCGAGCGGGTTGAGGTGGCCCACCACCTGGGTTACAGCGGGATCGTCCTGGGCGGGCAGGCCACCGCGACCTTCCGCGACGTCCGGGTCTACGCCAATCGGGGCCCCGGTCTCCTGCTCCACGGGGGTGCCCGGCTTAACGCTCAAAACCTCCGCGTGGAGGGGAACACGGGCGACGGAATCGACCTAAGGGGGAGCGCCACGCTGCACTTGGAGAAGGGCCAAATCGCGAACAACGGGAACGAGGGCGTGGCGCTTGAAGAGGAGGCCCAAGCCACGCTGATCGACGTGCTCATCGAGGGAAACGGCGCCCGCTGGCCCTCATCGGGGGTCCGGACGGAAGGCCCCGTCCGGCTTAAGTTGCGCGCCGCGATCGTTCGCCAAAACAGCCTTCACGGCCTGAGCCTCTCCACCGATGCCTTCTCGTCGGAGCCCGGCGTCGTCGAGCTCGAGGACTCAATCGTCGAGGAAAACGGCTTGGACACCCGCTGTGAAGATCCAAACGTCCTTTGTAACGGGATCACCGTCGACAGGAACCTCCGACTGAAGGTGAGCCGCTCCGAGGTGCGGGGCAACGCCGACTGGGGCATCGCGGCCAAGCTCGCCGTCTGCGGCTACCCCTGGGATTCCTTTGAAGGCGAAGTGGCGCTACAAGACGTGGTTGTGGAGGGCAACAACACCACGGGCAACCAAGCGGGAAAGGGCAACCCCGGCGACCACCCCTTCCGGGACGGCCCCGACGGCCAGGTCTGCCTGCCGTAACAGCTGGACACTCGAGTCAAGCGCCCAGCCCCAGCGCCCTTCGGAGCGCCTCGGGGTGGGCGTCGCGGCGATCGCCCGCCCAGACGATTCGGCCCTTCTCCAGCACGTAGAGGCGGTCGCAGAGGCGCAGCGCCGTCTCCAGGCGCTGCTCGGCCATTAAGAGCCCCAGCCCTTGATCCTTCAGCTCCAGGAGGAGCCGCTCGGTGCGGGCGACCAGCTGGGGCATCAGACCCTCCGTCGGCTCGTCGAGGAGCAACAGCCGGGGCCCCATGAGCAGGGCGCGGGCGATCGCCAGCATCTGCTGCTCGCCCCCCGAGAGCGTCCCTGCCTTCTGCTTTAAACGCGCCGCGAGCGCGGGGAACCGCGCGAGCACCTCGTCCAGGCGCCGTCGCCCCGGCCCTTGCTCCGGCCGTGCGCCTCGGCCCCCGGCAGAAAGGCCCAGCCACAAGTTTTCGAGCACGGTCAGCTCGGGGAAGACCCGGCGCCCCTGCGGGACGTACCCGATCCCGAGCCGCGGGATCTCGTAGGGGGCCTTGCGGGTCAGCTCCTCGCCCCGAAAGCGAATGGAGCCCCCGTGGACGCGGGCCAGCCCGAGCACGCCCTTGAGCGTGGTGGACTTGCCCATCCCGTTGCGCCCCAGCAGCCCGACGACCTCGCCCGCCCTCACCGTCAGAGAGACGCCGTGCAGCACGGGGCCGGCCCCGTAGCCCGCCCACACGTCGCGCAGCTCGAGCAGCGCGTTTTGCTCGTTCCCGCTCACGGCCTCGCCCCCAGGTACACCGCCTGGACGTCGGGGTGCTCTCGAATCGCCGGGGGCGGCCCCTCGGCGAGCACCCGCCCCCGGTGCAGCACGACCACGCGCTCGGCCAGCTCGAACACCACGTCCATGTCGTGCTCGACGAGCAGGATGGCGAGGTCGTCGCGCTCCGCGCGCAGCCCCCGGACGAGCTGCAAGAAGCGCTCGACCTCCGCGGGGCTGAGGCCCGCGGCGGGCTCGTCCAGCAGCAGCGCTTTGGGCTCGAGCGCCAGCGCCAGCGCCAGCTCGAGCAGCCGCCGGTCGCCGTGGGCGAGCGCCCCCGCCGGGACGTCGCGCTTGTCGCCCAAGCCGACGGCGTGTAGCAGCCCCTCGGGCTCGGGACGGCGCCCGCGCAGCCGGCCGCGCAGCCGCGCCGCTTCAACGTGCTCCCGCACCGTCAGCGAGGGAGCGAGCTGCGGAATTTGAAACGTGCGGGCCAGGCCCGCCCGCGCCCGCGCGTGGGGCGGCCACCGCGTCACGTCCCGCCCGGCCAGGACGACCCGCCCGGCGTCCGGGCGCAGCTGGCCCGATAGCACGTTGAGCAGGGTCGTCTTCCCCGCGCCGTTCGGGCCGATGAGCGCGACGACCTCGCCCGCCCTCAGCTCAAAATCGACGTTGTCGACGGCCCGCAGCCCGTCGAACGCCTTGCGCACCCCCTCGGCCCGCAGCACGCTTTTCGCCCGTTCCATCTCCATCGCTCATCCCATTACGGGCTTCCCGGGCCGTCCGGCCCGTCCGGCCCGGCCACGCCCACCGCGCGGCCCCGCGGGCGAGCCCAAGGACGAGCCCGAGGAGCCCCTCCGGGAAGGCCCGCACGGTGAGGAGCAGCGCCAGCCCGACGAGGATGGGGTAGCCCGGGGGCCAGAGGCCGCTCAGCCCCTCGCGCAGCGCGAGGAAGACGGCCGTCCCGAGCAGCGGCCCGACGAGCGTCCCCGCGCCGCCGAAGAGCGTCCAGATGAGCGCGTCCGCGGAGACGAGCCAGTGGAAGACCCGCGTGGAGACGTGGCAGCTCGTCAGCGCGTAGAGCGCCCCGGCGAGCGCCGCCCCCGCCCCGCCCAGCGCGAAGGCCAGCGCCTTCACCCGGAGCACGTCGAAGCCCAGCGCCTCGGCCCGCCGCTCGTTCTCCCGCACCAGGCGCAGCGCCAGGCCCACCGGGCCGCGGACGATCGCCCCGTACAGCGCGACCGTCATCGCAACTAGAAGCAGCACGAGCCCGTACGCGGGGCCGGGGTCGGCGCAGCCCACCCGCCAGCCCCCGAGCGCCAGCGGCAGGGGGGGCAGGGTCAGCCCGTCGTCCCCGCCCGTCAGGTCGCGGCGGCTCTGGGCGAGCGTGAAGGCGATCAGGGCCGTCACGGCCGTGGCGATGATGAACCCGTGGCGGCCCGTCCGCACCAGCAGGGGGGCGAGCCCGATCGCGATCAGCCCCCCAAGCCCCAGCCCCGCCAGCAGCGGGAGGACGACGCCCAGAGCCATGCCCGTGCCCAAGCCCGCGCCCGGGCTCGCGCTCGAATGCAAGGCCAAAAGCGTCCACGCGGCGCCGTAGGCCCCCAGCCCGAAGTACACGGAGTGCCCCAGGCTGAGCAGCCCCGCGTAGCCGAACACGACGTCGAAGCTCAGGGCGAAGAGGCCCCAGATCAGCATCCTGAGCAGCAGGCCGCGCTCGAAGGGGCCGAGCGCCCACGGGACGAGCGCCAAGAGCCCGACGACGAGCAGAACCCCCAACAGCTCGGGGCGCGCGCGCGAGCGCGGGCGCAGGGCGGGCGCGGGCGTGGGCTTGGACACGGGCATGGCGATCACGCCTCCTCCGGCTCGGGAGCGCCGAAGAGGCCCTCAGGCCGGATGAGCAGGAGCGCCCCCATGAGCAGGAGCGCGAGGGCCCGGGCGGCGACAGGCTCCACCCAGACGGCCAGGAGGCCCTCGACGAGGCGCAGCAGCAGCGCCGCGACCACCGCGCCGCGCAGGCTCCCCAGGCCCCCGACGATCACGACCATGAAGGCCTCGATCAGGATGTCCATGCCCATGGTCGCCTCGACGGCCACGATCGGCGCGACCAGGACGCCCGCCGCGGCGGCCAGCGCCGTCCCCAGCCCGACCGTCAGGCCGTACACCCGGGGGACGGGGATGCCCAGCGCCAGCGCCAGCTCGCGGTCCTGGCGCACGGCCCGGGCCCAGACCCCGAACCGCGTCTTGTAGAGAAACAGGGCCACGAGCCCGAGGAGCAGCGCGGCGACGCCCGCGAGCGCCAAATGATACAAAGGGTAGCGCAGCCCGAGGAGCGGGACGCCGCCCGGGAGCGGCTTGGCCAGGGTGTGGACCTCCCCCGGCAGCGCGAGCTGGACCCCCTGTTGGAGGATCAGCAGCAGGGCGAAGGTCGCGATGACGGTGAGCACGGGCTTGGCGATGAGGGGGCGGAGCAGCGCCCCCTCGATCAGAACGCCCAGCAGCCCCACCGAAGGCGGCACGACGAGCAGCGCCAGCGCGAATTTTACGCCATACGGGGCGGCCCACCCCGAGAGCGCCTCCAGCAGCGCGTAGGCGCCGACGGCCCCCAGCATGTAGAACGCCCCGTGGGCCACGTTGACGATCCGCAGCACCCCGTACACCAGGTTGAGCCCCAGGGCGATCAGGGCCACGACCCAGCCCCAGACGAAGCCGTTGAGCAGCTGAAAGAGCACGAGCGCGAGCATGGGCGCAAGGGCCCTCAGAGCCCTTGCGTAGTATAGTCGGCCAGGGGCTCGTAGAGCGAGCGCGCCCGGGGGAGGCGCTCCAGCACCCGAAGCCGCCCCCGCTCGACCCGCTCGACGTAGTGGTCGTGGAACGCTAAGTGATCTTGAGCGCGCAAGAAGCCGGCGCCTTGGGGGAAGTCCTCGCTCGCCTCCCACGCGAAGCCCTCCAGGTACTCGATGAGGGCGGGGTGGTCGCCCGGGGAGCGCCAGCCCACGGCCTCCACGGCGCGGGCGATCAGCGAGAGCGCCTGCCAGCTGCCGAACAGGTCCGCGATGGGGACGACGCTCCCGTCGGCGGCCCGCCCCTCGGCGTCGATCCCCACGGCCTCCCGATACGCCCGATCGAAGGGCCGCAGCTCCTCGGGGACCTGGTCGGCCCGGCGCGGGTACCCCGAGATGAAGTACGCCCCCTCGAACGCCGGGCTGTCCGTGTCCAAGACGTCGATCCCCTCGATCAGCCCCAACAGCGCGACGCGCCCTTGCACGCCCAGCTCGTGGGCGGCCTGGAGGAAGCGGGCGGTGTCCACGGCCGTGAACGCGTGGTAGAGCACCTCGGTGCGCTCAAGATCAACTTTGCTGAGGTAAGGCAAAAAATCCGTCGGGCGGAACGGGACGGTGATCACGTCAAGAACTTCAGCGCCCAGCTCTGCGAGCTTGAGCCGCCAGTCTCGAGCTTGGGATTGGGCGAACTCGATCTGCGAGGCGACGATCGTCCAGCGCCGGCCCAGATGTTGCACGGCCCACTCGGCCCCGGCCCAGACCGCCGCCCGCACGGTGTGGTAGCTCTTGAAGATGTAGCGGTTGCCCTGCGGCCCGACGATCTCGGTGGCGATCCCCTGCGGGAAGTAGGGCGTCTTGAGCTCGCGGGCCAGGGGGGCGGTCGCCAGGTTCGTCCCTGACCAGACGGAGCCGATCACGAAGGCGGCCCCGTGCTGCAGCACGAGCTTCTTGAACGCCTCCTGGCCCGTCTCGGGGGTCGAGGCCCCGTCCTCGGTGGCCAGGCGCACCGGCCGCCCGGCGAGCCCCCCTCGGGCGTTCAGGCGCTCGACGGCCGCCCGCAGGGCCCGATTGTGCCACCGCCCGAACGCGGCGACGGCCCCCGTCAGCGGGGCCTGGTGCCCGATCACGAGCTCTTCAGCTTGCGCTCGAGCCCGAATGCGCCCCCGCCCCCCAGCGCGACCGTCACCGTCAGCAGCCCTCGAGCGCCCCACGCGAGGAACGCCCGCCTCGTCCATCGCGTCATGCGCACGATCCCCCCTCGCTCTAGCTTTGCCCTTGCTTTTGCTCTCGCGTTTTTGTTGAAGAAGGACGTTCGGGTTCAGATGCGGGTTCGAGCCCGACGCTGCGCAGCAGCAGCGCCGTCAGCTCGGGGACCGCCCGCTCGAGGGGCGGCTCCCCCGTATAGAGCCAGCGGACGACCAGCTCGTGGACCGCCCCGAGCCAGGCGTGGGCCACGACCGCGGTGTCCACGGGCGCGATCGAGCCCTCCGCGATCGCGTCGTCCAGCTGCGCCCGGACGAGCCCCGCGAAGCGCTCGAGGACCTCCAGGCGCTTCCGGACGAAGGCCGGGCTCGAGAAGCTCTGGACCAGCAGGACTTTGGCCAGGCGCCGATGGCGGGCGAGCCGCCGGGTCACGGCCTCGAGCGCCGCCCGGACCTTCGCGACCCCGCCGCGCTCCGCCGCGATCGCCCCCTCGACCTCCCGCAGCAGGCGCGCCGCGAGGCGGTCCATGAGCGCGGCGAACAGCGCCTCCTTGCTGGGGAAGTGGAAGTAGACGGCCCCCTTCGACGTGCGGGACGTCCGGGCGATCTCGTCGACGAGCGTCTGATGGTAGCCCTTCTCGGCGAAGACGCGCTCCGCCGCGTCCAGAATCCTCTCCTGCGTGCGCCTCTTGGCCCTATCCCTTGGGCACATCTTGAAAACCGACCGGTCGGTCTGTCGGAGGTGACAGCCTACACCACGAGCGAGCCCCTGTCAAGCCCGATCCTCATGGGAGACGCCGAGGTGGTAGCCGGGGTCCCCACTTGACACTCGGGCTTTCGATGGGCTACAAAGGGGCCAAATCGGATCGGTCGGACCGCTGGACCACTGGACCGCCGGGCCACCGGGTGGACGGGCTGCCGGGGTGCTGAGGGGATGCGGGCCTTCGAGTTCGAGCGGGTCGAGACGAAGCGCAAGTACGTGGCGGTGGCCGAGCAGATCCTCCGGGCCATCAAACATGGCGTCTACAAGGTCGGCGACAAGCTCCCGCCCGAACGGGACCTCGCTGACCAGATGGGGGTCAGTCGCAACTCGGTCCGCGAGGCGCTGAGCGCCCTCCAGGTGCTGGGGGTCGTCCAGAGCCGGACGGGGGACGGGACGTACGTGGCCAAGGCCGTCGAGCGCCTCGACCTCGAGGCCCAGGTCCTCTCGCTGCTGGAGGCCAGCGAGAGCCCCTTCGCGATCTTCGAGGCCCGCGCCGCGCTGGAGCTGGGCGTGGCCCAGCTGGCCGCCCTCCGGGCGACCCCCGACGCCCTGCGGAGGCTCGAGACGGCCCTCGACGCGCTGACCCAAAGCGCCGCCGCCCGCGACGTCCGGGCGTACGCGCGGGCGAACCTGGCGTTCCACCTGGCGCTCGCCGCCGCGACGGGCAACCCCGTCGTCGAGCGGATGATGCGCCAGCTCTGGGAGACGACCGAGCAGGGCCTGCTCAACGAGATGGTCGCCGACTACTGGCGCAGCGCCTGGGCGCAGTCGCTTGAGGATCACAAGCGCATCCTCAAGGCGCTCAAGGCGCGCGACCCCGACGGCGCCGCCGCGGCCGTCCGCGCCCATTACGAGCACGCCTATCGGCACTTCGTCCGGCGAAAGGAGGTGGTCGTCCCCGGCGCAGGCGCACCCCAAACACGGGCGGAGGAGGCGTGACGTCAAAGCTCAAACAATCAACAAAAAAATCGCAAAACAAAAAGCAAAGCCAAAGGAGGTGTCCCGATGGCGCGCAGCTGGACGCGGAGGGCGTTTCTCAGGGCGATGGGGGCGGGGACGGCGGCCCTCTCGCTGTCGGCGGTCTGGCCCTTCGGGCTCAAGGCCCAGGAGCCCGTCAGGATCGGGGCCGTCTACCCGTTGAGCGGCGGCCTGGCCCGCACGGGCGCGGCCATCAAAGCCACCCTGGAGTTCACCGCCCGGATCGTCAACGAGCCGCACCCTCAACTCGCCCCGATCCCGCTCGCGGAGGGGGCCGGGCTGACGGGCTTGGGCGGCCGCCCCATCGAGCTGGTCTTCGCCGACTCGGCGGGCGATCCCGCCACGGGGCGGGCCGAGGCCGAGCGGCTCATCGAGGAGGAGGGCGTGGTGGCCCTCTGCGGCGCGTACCAGAGCTCGGTGACGAAGACGGCCAGCATCCCGGCCGAGGCCCGCGGGATCCCCTTCGTGAACTTCGAGTCGTCGTCGCCCACCCTCACGGAGCGGGGCTTCAAGTGGTTCTTCCGCACCGGGCCGCACGACGGCGTCTTCACCCGCCTCTTCTTCGACATGTTCGACGACCTCAACGCCCGGGGGCAGACGATCAAGCGCCTCGCCGTGCTGTCCGAGGACTCGGAGTGGGGAGCCAGCGCCGTCGAGGTCGAGAAGCAGCTGGCGGCCGAGCGCGGCTACGAGATCGTGGCCGTCGAGATGTACACCACGCCGCCCGCCTCGCTCGACGCCGAGCTGTTGCGCCTCCGCGACGCGAACCCCGACGCGCTGCTCGGCCACCAGTACCTGCCCGGCGCGATCCTCGTGGTCCAGACGCTCAAGGAGATGGGCTGGTTCCCGCCCGGCCTGGTCGTCCACGACGCGGGCTACGTCCTGCCGGACTTCCTGAAGACCGTCGGGGCTGACGGGAACTACATCATCAGCCGGGCGACCTGGGCGCTGGCCCTTCAAGAGCGCAAGCCCCTCGTCAAGGCCGTCAACGACCTGCACAAGGAGCGCGTGGGCACCAACCTCGACGGGGTGACCGCCCGCGGGTTCACGGGGCTGATCACCCTGGCCGACGCCATTAACAGGGCCGGCTCCACGGAGCCGGAGGCGATCCGCCAGGCGCTCGTCGAGACGAACATCCCCGGCGAGGCGCTCATCATGCCCTGGAAGGGCGTCGAGTTCGACGAGAAGGGCCAGAACAAGCACGCCTCGGGCGTGATGGTCCAGATCCTTGAGCAGCAGTACAAGCTCGTCTGGCCCTTCGACCTGGCGGAGACCGAGATCGTCTGGCCCGCGCCCGGCTGGGGCGAGCGCTAGCCTAGCAGCCTAGCCCATATACCCCGCGCTCCAAGCGCCCAAGGCGAGCGCTCGGGCTCAAAACCCAAGGGCGGAGGGGGAGTGGGCGGGTTTGCAGGGGCCCGCTCCCCTTCCCCCTCCTCGCGCCGACGCGCTGATAGCGTGCTGAATATGGAACTCTTAGGCCAAGCCCTGATCAGCGGGCTGCTCAACGGCCTCGTCTACAGCTTGATCGCCCTGGGGCTGTCGCTCATCTGGGGGGTCATGGACATCGTCAACTTCGCCCACGCCGAGTATTTAATGCTGGCGATGTTCCTGACGTACTGGCTCTGGGCCCTCGCGGGGCTCGACCCCCTGCTGAGCCTCCCGATCGTCGTCCCAGTGCTCTTCCTGCTGGGGGTCGGCACCTATCACGCCGTCATCCGGCGGATCGTCGAGGCCCCGATGGTCTCCCAAATCTTCACGACGTTCGGGCTCTTCCTGGTCCTGCGCTACGGGGCGTTCGCGCTCTGGGGGACGGAGTTCCGCAAGGTGGAGGACCCCCTGTTGGAGGGGAGCCTGCTGCTGGGGCCGTTCCACGTCAGCGTCCCGAAGCTGGCGGCGGCCCTGGCCGCCCTGCTCGTCTTCCTCGCGCTCCACCTGTTCTTGACCCGCACCAAGACGGGCAAGGCCCTCCAGGCCACCGCCCAAGACCGCGAGGTGGCCCTCTCGCTGGGAATCGACGTGCAAAGGATGTACGCGCTGGCCTGGGGGCTGGGCATCGCGTCGGTGGGCGTCGCGGGCGTCTTCCTGACGACCTTCTACTTCGTCGAGCCCCAGGTCGGGACGGCCTTCCTGCTGCTGGCGTTCGCCAGCGTGACGCTGGGCGGCTTCGGGACGGTGCTGGGGGCGCTCGTGGGCGGCGTCTCGATCGGGCTGCTGGAGGGGGTCTTCGGCGCGCTGGTCTCGCCGACGTTCAAGCTGGCCTTCGTCTTCGTCGTGTTTATCTTGGTGCTCCTTCTTCGGCCCCGGGGGCTCTTGGGGGAGGCCTAGCGTTATGCGCGCGCTGGGAGGGATCGCGGCTCTGGGGCTCGTGGGGGGCTTGGTTGCCTTCCCCTGGCTGGTGGAGGGCTCGTTCCCCCGGCACACGCTGATCACGCTGCTGATGTACGCGGCGCTGGCCCAGGCGTGGAACGTGCTCGGCGGCTACGCGGGGCAGCTCTCCTTCGGGCACGCGGCCTTCTTCGGGATCGGGGCCTACACCAGCGCCGTCCTGCTGCGGGATCTCGGCCTGACGCCCTGGCTCGGGATGTGGGTCGGGGGGCTGCTCGCGACGGGCGTAGGGCTGCTGGTGGGCTACCCCTGCTTCACGCTCAAGCGCCACTACTTCGCGCTGGCCACCCTGGCGCTGGGGGAGATCGCCCGGATCGCCTTCACCCACTGGAAGTTCGTCGGCGGCTCCCTGGGGATCGATCTTCCGCTGCGATACCTCAACCAGGGCGCCTACATGATGTGGACGGACAAGCTGCCCTACTACTACGTCGCGCTGGGGTTGGCGGCCCTGGCCACGGCCGTCGTCCTCGTCGTGGATCGGGCCCGCCTGGGGCTTTATCTTAAGGCGATCAACCAGGACGAGGAGGCCGCGGCCAACCTGGGGATCGACGTGCGGAAGTACAAGCTCGTTGCCATGGGGCTGAGCGCCTTCCTCACGGGGGTGGTCGGGGCCTTCTACGCCCAGTACGTGCTCTACATCGACCCGAAGAACACGCTGATCCTGCCCATCTCCGTCAAGATCGTGGTGATCGCGCTGGTGGGCGGCCGCGGGACGGTGCTGGGGCCGCTGCTGGGCGCGGCCCTGCTCGTCCCCCTCTCGGAGTACGCCCGGACGTACCTCGGGGGCTTGGGCCGCGGCTACGACTACCTGCTGTACGGGCTGGTGGTGATGCTGCTGGCGATGCGCGAGCCGCGCGGCTTGGTCGCCCTGCTGGCGCGCCTGGGGGAGCGCGCCGCCGCAAAGCCCGCTCCGCAACGCCCTCGGCCCGCCGTCGCCGACGTGACGACGAAGACGACGAAAGCGGGGGCGGAGGCGACCCCTCGGGGGGAGGGGCGGCATGGCGCTGCTTGAAGTTCATGATTTGCACAAGCACTTCGACGGGGTGGCCGCGCTGAGCGGCGTCTCGCTCCACGTCGAGCGGGGCGAGATCGTGGGGCTGATCGGCCCCAACGGGGCCGGGAAGACGACCCTCTTCAACTGCATCACGGGCGCCCTGCGGCCCGACCGGGGCTCCGTGCGTCTGGACGGGGAGGCGATCACGGGCCTGCCGCCCCATCGGGTGGCCCAGCGGGGCCTGGCCCGCACCTTCCAGCTCGTCCGCCCCTTCGCGGAGCTGACGGCCCTCGAGAACGTCCTGTGCGGCCAGCCCCACGCCCGCGAGCGCCTCTGGGCCGTGGCCCTCCGCAAGACCCCCAAGGCGCTCGAGGAGCGGGCCTGGGGGCTGCTGGAGTTCCTGGGGCTCGCGGCCCTGGCGCACCGGCCCGCCGGGGCGCTCTCCTACGGCCAGCAGAAGCTCCTGGCGCTGGCCACCGCCCTGATGGGGGAGCCCAAGATCGTCCTGCTCGACGAGCCGTTCGCGGGCGTCAACCCCACGATGATCGAGCACATCCTGGAGCGCCTGAAGGCCCTGAACGCTCAAGGGGTGACGTTCTTGGTGATCGAGCACAACATGGAGGCGCTGATGCGTTTAGCTCAACGGGTCTACGCGCTGGCCGCCGGTCGGGTGATCGCCGAGGGCACGCCTCAACGGATCCAGCGAACCCCCGAGGTGTTGGAGGTCTACTATGGGCAGTGAGGCGAACGGGGCGCTGCTGGAGCTGGAGGCCGTCCACGCGGGCTACGGGAAGCTCGAAATTCTAAAGGGCGTCTCGCTGAGCGTCGAGGAGGGCGAGGTCGTCGCGCTCATCGGCCCGAACGGCGCGGGCAAGAGCACCGTGCTCAAGACGATCTTCGGGCTCCTGCGGCCCACGCGGGGCTCGATTCGCTTCGGGGGCGAGGAGGTCGGGGGCTGGACGCCCCGCGAGGCCCTCCGGCGGGGGATGGTCCTGGCGCTGCAGCGCGACAGCGTGCTGCCCCGCCTCTCCGT
>WFPR01000079.1 GCA_015487455.1 Candidatus Bipolaricaulota bacterium | reverse complement strand
CGGGGGTGGAGGCGGGGGCGGAGGGCGCCGTCTCCAGGTCGCTCGGCTTGACGTGCACTTTCAGGCCGCCGACCTCCACCTCGGCCCGCTTGCCCCCGTCGAGCACCGCCCGGACGACCCCCGCCTGCCCGAGCGGGACCACCCGCACCCGCAGCCCCTCCCGGAGCTCCTCGGGTCGGAGCGGGCGGCCCTGCTCACCCTCCAGGGGGCGGCGCCCCAGCGCCACGGCCGCGCCCCGGACGCCCCGCTCGGCGGCCTCCAGCGCCTTGAGCTGCGCCCGGAGGCGCTCCTCGGCGCGCTCCCGCCGGGCCGCGTGCAGCGCCTCCTCGAGGGCGCGGCGGGCCTCCTTCAGCCGCCGCTCCAGCTCCCGAAGCTCGGCGCGCAGCGCCTCGGCCCGCCCCTGCTCAAGCTTTCGCAGCTTCTCCTCGTAGCGTCGGCGCTCCTCCTCGAGCCGGTGGCGCTCGTGGGCCAGCCGGTGGCGCTCCTCCCGCAGCGCCCGCCGCTCGGCGTCCAGCTGCTGCAGGACCTCCTCCGTCTTGACGGCGCCCTCGCTCAGGAAGCGCTTCGCGTCCTCGACGACTTCGGGGGGGAGCCCCAGCCGCCGGGCGATGACCAGCGCGTGGCTCGCCCCGACGCCCTCCAGCAGCCTGTAGGTCGGGCGCAGCGTCTCGACGTCGAACTCCACGGAGTAGGTCTTCAGGCGCTCGTGGCGGTACGCGAAGCGCTTGAGGGGGCTGAAGTGGGTCGTGATCGCGAGGCGCGCCCCCGTGCCCAGCAGGTGGCGGAGCAGCGCGATCCCCAGCGCCGCGCCCTCCTCGGGGTCGGTCCCCGCGCCCAGCTCGTCGATCAGCACCAGGGCGCGCTCGCTCAGCGCCGGCAGCATCCCCACGATGGTCGTCAGGTGCGACGAGAAGGTGCTCAAGCTCTGCTCGATCGACTGCTCGTCGCCGATGTCGCTCCGGATCACCTCAAAAACGGAGAGCTCGGTCTCGGGCTCGGCCGGGATCAGGAGGCCCGCTTGGGCCATCAGGGTGAGCAGCCCGATCGTCTTGAGCGTGACGGTCTTGCCGCCGGTGTTCGGCCCCGTGATCACGATGCCCTGATGGCGGTCGCCGAACTCGACGTCGATGGGCACAACTGTTGAGGGGTCGAGCAGCGGGTGGCGCGCCCCGCGAAGCTTGATGACGCCGCGGGCGTTCAGCTTGGGCTTGACGCAGCGGTGGCGCTGGGCGTAGCGGGCGCGGGCGTAGAGCCCGTCCAGCGTCTGCAGGGCCTTGAGCGTCTCCCGAATTGCGCGGCTCTCCCGGCGAAGTCGCTCCGTAAGCGCCCTCAGGATGCGCAGCTTCTCGTCGCGGATCTCGCCCTCGAGCTCGCGCAGCTCGTTGTTCAGCTCGACGACGCTCTGCGGCTCGACGTAGAGCGTCCGGCCGGAGTCCGACGCGTCGTGGACGACGCAGTCCAGCTCCTGCTTGTGGGCGCTCTTGATGGGGATCACGAGCCGACCGGAGCGCCGCGTCACGATCGGCTCCCGCACGAGCGGGGCGTAGTCGGGATGATAGAGCAGGCGCTTCAGCTCCTGCTCGATTTGGGCCTCCAGCTGGCGCTTCCGGGCGTAGAGCGCGCGCAGCGCGGGCGAGGCGTCCTCGCGCACCTCGCCCTCGGGGTCGAACGTCCGGCGGATGGCCCCCTCCAGCTCGCGGAAGACGCCGACACGCTCCGCCAGGGCCTTGAGCTGCGGGTAGTCGCCCTCCAGCTCCAAAATGCGCTGTCGCCAGCGGCGGGCGCCCTCCAGCGTCTTGAGCACCGTCAGGAACTCCTCGCCCCCCAGGGCGCTCGTCTCGCGGGTCCGCTGCAGCACGGGCTCCAGATCGTCGAGGGGGCCGGGGTGGAGGGCGGCCCCGGCCTCGTCCAGGGCCCTTTTCATCTCCTCGACGCAGGTCAGCTCGCGCTCGATCGCCTCGGGGTCGCGCCGGGGCTGGAGCGCGTCGACGGCCCGCCGCCCCAGGGGCGAGGCGGCCAGCGCCCGCACCTGTGCCTTCACCCGCTCGAACTCGAGGTCGCGCAGGGTGCGCGCGTTGGCGATCTCGATCGCTGTGGTTGCCATAACGCGCTTGAAGCTTAGGGGATGCCTGGACCGCTTGCAAACTACCCCCCCCAGTAAAATAAAAGGCGAGGAGGTGTTCGAATGGCTCGTCGTCTACGAGTCACCCTCCTCGCGGCGTGCATCACGTGGGGGACGTTCCTGATCGCGTCCGATCTGATTGGCATCCCCTCAAAGGACGCTTCCGAGCTTGAGCTCTCCCGCGAGATCCCGCCCTCCACGCTCGCGGAAGGCTTCAAAATGCCCGAGTTGAGCCTGGAGACCCTCGAGCTGAGCGGGGTCAAGGTCCGCCGCACCACAGAAGCCTTAGCAAGGGGACGGGCTCTCGTTCTGTTCTTCCTGCCGCCCCCTGAGTGCCTACCATGTCTGGGCCTACTCCTGAACATCGCGGAGAGGGTGACCGCCCATCCTCAAGTTGATCAGGTTGAATACGCCTTCGTCACGAAGGCCGACACCCCTGCGTTGCGCACGCTCATTGCGGATCTCCGCCAGATCTTCTCAGGGGCTCCCCCTGAAGGATTTCGGTTTTGGCTCGATCCGGAGTTGAAACTGGCCCGGCTCTTCCGCGTCTATCGGGTGCCCACGATCTTTCTACTCCACGAAGGGCGGCCCATACGACGACTCGATTGGCCATGGGCCTCAGACATCGATCGAGCCCTTCAAGAGCTGGACGAGCAGCTTCAGGCCTTGCTGCAGGGGAGCTTAGCGGAGCCGTCCCCCTTGCTTGCGAAGGTCAACAGCCCCGCTCCCCCCTTCGTCGCCCGCACGGTGGAGGGGGATGAGATCACCCTCGAGACGATCACCAAACCGGCAATTTTAGGCTTCCTCTCCTTCGAGGATTGTTTAAGCCCAAAGATGATCGGTGGCCTAACGGAGGCGTCCCTCACGATGGGGGTAGCCGTGTACGTTATCGCGCTGGACGATCCCCGCGTAGTCCAAGCGGCCGTCGAGACCCAAGGGGTAGCGTTCCCCGTCATTTTGGACCCCGATCTCGACATCGCTCAAGCGTTTGGGGTTCCCGGCCTCCCCACCATGGTGCTCCTGGATCAGGAGGGGGTAGTCCGTTGGGTACAAGTCGGCTATCGGGAAGACTTCACGAAGGTGCTTCAAATCGTTCTTCAGCCTCTTCGTCGGAGTTGGAATTAGGGAAAGCGGAGCCTGCAGGTGGTTTCTCGATGTTGCTCGAGCGGCGTCCGCCTCTTCTCCTGGCTAAGCTCTTGCTCAAACGCCCAGTCTTATGGCTATTCGGGGCTTTGGGAGGGGGGATAGGGCTGATAGACCTTCGGGGAATGGCCCTGTCCCCTCTTGAAGTCGCCTGGGAGTTTGCCAGGTTAAGCGTCCTCCTCGCGCCGCTCGTCGCTTGGCTCGGCCATCGAGCCGTCTCCATGGATCGGGACCAGGAAGCCCTCCAGGCAGCCCCTCGCCCCCTCTTCACCCGCACTTTTATCACGGCGGTCTTCATCAGCACGATTGCTGGCCTCCTATTGCTTGGGGGGCTCACCCTGGCTGGCCTCACCTTGGGCCTGTTGGGCAAGCTGGGGCAAGGAGCAGGGGATGCGAGGTCCTTCTTGGTCCTCCTGTTCGGATGGGCGGGGCTCTTCTTCTGGAGCGCTTTAGGGGCCGCGATCGCCAACCGTCGTCGCTCCTGGGTGACCCTGCTTGTGGTGGTCGGCTCCCTCTGGGTGGGGACGTGGATCTTTCCCGTCCTTCTCGTGCAAACCGTGATGCCTTCCCTGGCCCCTTGGGTCTTGCGGCTTAGTCCCCTCTCCCCGGCTTATCCCCCTCTGTTCCCCCATAGCGAACCCGGCCCCTTGCTCCCTTGGGGCCCCGTTCCCGAGTGGGCCCTGGTCAACCGGCTCTTCCTCGTCGGGGTCGGGATCCTCTTGGTGGCCTTGACCAGCGGGCATGCGGTCCCGTCTCGGGGACAGCTCCTCGCGGGGGCCATCGGGGCCGTGGCCACGGCGGTGGCGCTCGGGATCTTGGTGAACAGTTGGCCGAACCGCATCGCCCCGTTCACCTTGGTGGACCTGCTGAAGGGGAAGGCCCAGCTCGACCGCCCCTACACGTACGACGCTTACGGGCGGACGCTCGTGCTCCGGGGAAGGTTCGGAACGCTCTTCGTGGACGCCCGCCCTCCGGACGCTCCCCCTCCCCCTTGGCTGCAGGATCAGCCCGCTCAGCATTCGTCCCTTGCCCCTCTTAAGGCGGGGCTTATCGGCTTCCTTCCCCCATCCGAGCCGGACCCCTTGCCCCCGGAGCTCGAACGGGCCCTTCAAACGCTGAAGGTCGTCCTTTCTCGAGCCTTTTGGGTGCCCTCCGTCCGGGTCTTCATCGGCCCTCAAGGGATAGGGGGCGGGCTCCTCCCCGCCTCCCCGCACCTCAACGCGTCCCGCTTTTACCTTTGGAGCTTTGAGGAACGGGGGGCGATCCTCCTCTCTGAGGCGTTTTTGCGGTGGCCTGAGGGCGATCCCCAACGGCTCAGCAAGCTAATACGGTTGGCCCGGCAGCTGGCCCTGAAGCTCGAAACCCACCGCCCCGGCCGGATTTACGCCGCGCTTTACCTGCTGGAGCCCCTCTTTCCGGAGGCGAACTCGGCCTACCGCCGTAAGCTCCAAGCCCTTGTTCAGACCGAGCTCCCTGAGGTCCGTGCTCAATACCGCCCGCTCCCGCTGAGCGCGCGGCCCACCCCGGCGGAGCGGGAGACCTTTCGCCGTCTCCTCGCCCAGAATGTGGGGTTCCCTGAATCCCTGGAGACGGAGGCGGACATCGTCTGGCTGCTTCGAGAACGGGAATACGCCGATCTTCGCGAGGCAGCCGTCGAGGCGGCCCTGCGTCGGGAAGCGCCCCAGCTCCAGAGGGTCTACCGACAAGCGGTCGAGCGGGCTCGGGCTCAGCTCTTCAGGCGCCTTGCCCCAAGCTATGGGAGCGGGCGGGCGACCGAGATCGTCCGCACCCTGGTGGAGCAGCTCCAAGAGGAGGGCACCCCTCTCGCCGAGGCCCTGCAGCTCCAAGCCGACGAGGGGCTTCAGCTTCTCAACGAGAGGCTTTCCCGGCTTGAAGAGGAGCTTTCCCGACAGCTTGGAAGGCGGCTCGTCGAGCAGCTTGGGCTTTCCTCCGAGGAGGCTCGCGGGCTGGTGAGGGCGTTCATGACGAGCCTTAAAGCGGAGCTGCAAGCGGAGCGGGAGAGGAGCACCAAGGGCGAGGGCGAGGGGGCTGAAGACGGGAGCGTTCCCTCCCGATTCGACATCGACTGGGGACCGTACAGCATCTTGGGCCTCCCTACCCGCTATGAGGCGTGGCTCGTCCTGCAGTACTGGGAAGAGGGGGAGAGGCGAGGCCATCGGGAGGTCCTTCGCGCCGCTTTACGTTGGGGTCAAGAGCAAAAGGGAAGGGGGCAGCCGTGAGGGGGAAGGCAAGAGGGG
>WFPR01000078.1 GCA_015487455.1 Candidatus Bipolaricaulota bacterium | reverse complement strand
GTCGTGGGGGCAGCGCACCTCGTAGATCTCGCCCGTCTCGACGGGCTCCCCGTTGATGATCAGGGGGATCTCCTCCGTCCGCGTCTTCAGCTCCTCCAGGGCGTTCAGGAGCCGGTCGCGCTCCGGGGTGCCGGGCGCGTAGCTCCAGATGCGGTCCATCTCGTTCGTGGGCTTGCCGAGGTTCCAGCGGACCTCCATGCGGAACACCTCCGGGGAGAGCGTAGCACAGCTGAGGGAAGGGGGCAATGGTGATTGTGGGCGCCGGAGCCGCGCGCTACAATGCCTTGGGCCTGTGATCTCGGCTCACTGAACCTTGAAGATACGGAAAAGGAGCGCCCACGATGAGGCAAGACCGACTGGGAACCCGACGGAGCCTACGGACGCGGGGCGGCGACGTTCAGATCTACAGCCTCGACGAGCTGGCGAGGCGGGGCTTCCCGATCGAGCGGATGCCCTTCTCCCTCAAAGTTCTGCTGGAGTCGCTGCTGCGCAACTGCGACGGGTACGTGATCACGGAGGAGGACGTCGAGCGGCTCGCGCGGTGGGAGCCCGGCGCCGAGCCCTTTGAGATCGCGTTCCTGCCCGCGCGCGTCATTCTGCAAGACTTCACGGGCGTCCCCGCCGTGGTCGACCTGGCCGCCATGCGCAGCGCCATGGTCCGCCTGGGGGGCGACCCCAAGCGCATTAACCCGCTCATCCCCGTCGATTTGGTGATCGACCACTCCGTCCAGGTGGACCACTTCGGCTCCCTCTTCGCGCTCTTCTACAACGCGGAGAAGGAGTTCGAGCGCAACCGCGAGCGCTACGCGTTCCTCAAGTGGGCGCAGAAGGCGTTTCAGAACTTTCGGGTGGTGCCCCCCGCCACGGGGATCGTCCACCAAGTCAACCTCGAATATTTGGCGAAGGTCGTCCAGACCCGCCGTGAAAACGGGGAGACGCTCGCGTACCCCGACACGCTGGTGGGCACGGATAGCCACACCACGATGATCAACGGGCTGGGGGTGCTGGGCTGGGGGGTCGGCGGGATCGAGGCCGAGGCCGCCATGCTGGGCCAACCCCTCTACATGCTGGCACCTGACGTCGTGGGCTTTAAGCTCACGGGTGAGCTCCAAGAGGGCGTCACCGCCACGGATCTCGTGCTGCGGGTCACCCAGATGCTCCGCGAGCACGGGGTCGTCGGCAAATTTGTGGAATTTTACGGGCCTGGCTTGAGCAAGCTGAGCCTCCCCGACCGCGCCACCATTGCGAACATGGCCCCCGAGTACGGCGCGACCATGGGCTTCTTCCCCGTGGACGAGGAGACCCTTCGCTATCTCCGGGGCACCGGGCGCGACGAAGCCCTGATCGATCTCGTCGAGCGCTACTGCAAGGAGCAGGGGCTCTTCCGGACGGACGAGACGCCCGACCCGCAGTTCACGGAGACGCTGGAGCTGGACATGAGCACCGTCGAGCCCAGCCTGGCGGGCCCGCGCCGCCCCCAGGATCGGGTGCCCCTTCGAGAGGCCAAGCGGGCGTTCTGGAAGGCGCTGCGCGAGCTCTACAACCGCGACGTCGAGGTGCGGCTGGACGACGACCCGGACTACCAGCGCTGGCTTACGAACGGCGGCCCGAACGACGGCGCAGGCGTCGAGAAGCCCGTCCGCAGGCGCCGCGAGCGCTTCGACCTCTACCAGAAGCACCGGGTCACGGTCTCGCTCGACGGGCTGCAGACCTCGCTCACCCACGGCTCCGTCGTGATCGCGGCCATCACCTCGTGCACGAACACCTCCAACCCCACCGTGATGGTGGGGGCGGGGCTCTTGGCGAAGAAGGCCGTCGAGCGCGGGCTGGATGTGAAGCCCTGGGTCAAGACGAGCCTGGCCCCCGGCTCCAAGGTCGTCCACCGCTATCTGGAGCAGTCGGGGCTGATGGCCTTCTTGGAGGCGCTGAAGTTCCACATCGTGGGCTACGGCTGCACGACGTGCATCGGGAACAGCGGCCCGCTCCCCGAGCCGATCGCCCGGGCGATTCAAGAGGGCGATCTCGTGGCCGTGGCGGTCTTAAGCGGCAACCGCAACTTCGAGGGGCGGATCAACCCCTTGACAAGGGCCAATTATCTGGCGAGCCCGCCGCTGGTGGTGGCCTACGCGCTGGCGGGCACGATGGACATCGACTTCGAGACGGAGCCGATCGGCCACGACCCCAACGGCGAGCCCGTTTATTTGAAAGACATCTGGCCCACCCAAGACGAGATCAAGGCCGTGATCGGCGACGCCCTCAAGCCGGAGCTCTTCAAGCAGGAGTACGCCAAGGTCTTCGAGGGCGACGACAAGTGGAAGGCGATCCCCGTCCCCGAGGGCGAGCTTTACGAGTGGGACCCGAACTCGACGTACATCCAGGAGCCGCCCTTCTTCGAGGGGATGACCCCGGAGCCGCCGCCCCTCCAAGACATCAAGGGGGCGCGGGTGCTCGTGATGCTGGGCGACTCCGTCACGACGGACCACATCTCGCCCGCGGGCGCGATCCCCAAGGACAGCCCCGCCGGGCGGTATCTCATCGAGCGCGGGGTGGAACCCAGGGAGTTCAACTCCTACGGCTCGAGGCGGGGCAACCACGAGGTGATGATGCGCGGGACGTTCGCCAACATCCGCCTGCGCAACTTGCTCGTGCCGGGGACGGAGGGCGGCGTCACCGTCTATTTGCCGACGGGCGAGCAGATGAGCGTCTACGACGCGGCGATGCGCTACCGGCGCGACGGGACGCCCCTGATCGTGTTGGCCGGAAAAGATTACGGCATGGGCTCCTCGCGCGACTGGGCGGCCAAGGGGCCGTACTTGCTGGGCGTCAAGGCCGTCTTGGCCGAGAGCTTCGAGCGCATCCACCGGAGCAACCTCGTCGGGATGGGGATCCTGCCGCTGCAGTTCAAGCCCGGCGAGTCCTACAAGAGCTTGGGCCTCACGGGCCGCGAAGTGTATGACATTGAGGGCATTGCGGAGGGGCTGGAGCCCCGCAAGGAGCTGACGGTGCGGGCCACGGCCGAGGACGGCTCCGTGAAGGAGTTTCAGGTGATCGCCCGCGTGGACACGCCCGTGGAGGTCGAGTATTACAAGAACGGCGGGATCCTGCAGACGGTGCTGCGGAAGCTGCTGAAGGCGTGAAGCGTAAAGCGTAAAGGGAAGGGGGGAGGGGACTTGCGATGGCGGCGGAGGCGGGGCCGAAGCTGACGGAGCGGCGCTGCGTGCCCTGCGAGGGCGGGACGCCGCCGCTGACGCGCGAGGCGGCCGAACGCCGGCTCCCGGAGGTCCCCGGCTGGACGCTCGTCGAGCTGGAGGACGGGCGGCTCGCCCTCCGGCGGACGTTGAAGTTTAAAGACTTCAAGGGGGCGTGGGCCTTCTTCGACCGGGTGGCGGAGCTGGCCGAGCGCGAGGGGCACCACCCCGACTTCCTGATCCGCTGGAACCGGGTGACGCTGACGCTCACCACCCACGCGATCCGCGGCCTCTCCGAGAACGACTTCATCCTGGCCGCCAAGGTCAACGCCCTCCTCGACTCGCCCTCAGACTCGCCCGAAAATCGAGGGCGAGGGGTGGGCTAGGCCAGCAGCCATGCCCAACCGTCTGGCCCGCGAGCGGAGCCCATATCTCAAGGCCCACGCCGACGACCCCGTCGACTGGTGGCCCTGGGGTCCCGAGGCGTTCCGCAAGGCCCGCCGCGAGGACAAGCCCGTCTTCCTCTCCATCGGGTACTCGACGTGTCATTGGTGCCACGTGATGGCCCGGGAGTCGTTCCGCGACCCCGAGGTCGCGCGGCGGCTCAACGAGGGGTTCGTCCCCGTCAAGGTCGACCGGGAGGAGCGGCCCGACGTCGACGCCGTGTACATGACGGCCTGCCAGCTGCTGACCGGCCAGGGCGGCTGGCCCCTGACGCTGCTCCTGACCCCTGACGGGAAGCCCTTCTTCGCCGCGACGTACCTCCCCAAGGAGGGGCGGTTCGGGCGCCTCGGGCTTAAGGAGCTGCTCGATCGAGTGCGGGCGCTCTGGCGGGACCCCGAGCAGCGGGGGGCGCTGCTCGAGCAGGCGGAGCGCGTCTGGCGGGCGGTCGAGCGCGCCGAGGCCCCGCCCC
>WFPR01000077.1 GCA_015487455.1 Candidatus Bipolaricaulota bacterium | reverse complement strand
ATCCCCGACGCCGTCTACGGCGCCAAGGGCGACGTCCGCTACGTCCAGATCCCCGTCCCCGACTGCGTAAACGTCACGGCCACGCCCATCGTCGTCAACGGGTGGTTGATTTACCCCATGCACACCCAGCAGCGGCGGTGCACCGCACAAGGCCCCTACGACCGAACGCTCCTGGGCTACAACCCGGAGGACGGCCAGCTCTACGCAGTTTATGAGGGGGCCGCGGGGGAGGCCCCGCTCACGTACGCGCCCGAGTCGAACGCCCTCTACTGGAACGTCGTCTTCGGCGGGAGCGTCCTGCGCTTTGACGCCCAGACCCTGGCGCTTCAGGCCAAGCTGGGGGTGCGGGCCACCAGCGACGCCTCGGGGGTCTTCCTCGACGGGCTCTACTACTACGGCACCGTGAACGCGCCCGACCCGAGCTGCCAGCGGCCCATCAACGAGAACTGCGGCGGGGTCTACGCCCTCGACGCGCAGGGGAACGTCGTCTACGCCCTGAATTTAGACAAGGGCTTTCGCGCCTGGATCGGGACGGGGCTCACCACCGATGGAGAATTCCTCTACATCGGCACGGCCGCGCAGACCGTGGGCGAGAAGTCGGGCGACGAGACGGAGTACTTGTACGGCTGCTCCGTCGTGAAGGTCGACAAACAGCTCAACGTTTTGGCCTCGTTCGACCCCGGGGAGCTTGCGTGTCATGAGCTGCCCTTCCAGGGGGCGAACATGGACTCCGTCGCGGGCGAGGTCCCCGTCGGCCCGAACGAGCTTTGGGTCCAGTACGTCCGGCCCAACGACAACCCTATGAAGACGGCCCTCTACGTGTTGGAGCGGGGAGATCTGAAGGAGCGCTGCCGCGTGGAGTTCGACTTCGAGCCCCGCACCCAGGCCATCGGCTTCTATGCCGCCCCCACGCTCGATGCCCGGGGGAACGCCTACGTGGCGATCACCGTTCCCGACGGCGCCGCGACGCGAAAGGCGCAGCTCTTCCGGGTGACGCCGCAGTGTCAAAGCACCCTCCTGGCCGAGGTCCCGGGGAGCTGGGCGCACGCCTCGCCCACCCTCGCGGACGATCGCTACGTGCTCTTCGCCACGGACGGACTGCTTCAGGTGTTAACGCTTGACGGTCGGCTCCTCAAGAGCTACGAGCTGGCGTCCGGGGCGCGGGTGCTCGCAAGCCCCGTGATCCACGAGGGCAACGTGTACGTTCTACAGGAGGACGCCACGCTCAACGTCATTCAAAACGCGGGCGTTGCGGACTACGGGAGCGCGCTCTGGCCCCGCTACCGTCGCGACAACGGGGGGAGCGGGTCGCTCGCGGCCTCCGCGGTCGCGCAGCCCCCGCCCTCGGGGGATGCAGGAGACGACAAGCGCACTCAGCTTAAGGGGGCCTTCGTCGCGGTGCACCTCGAGATCAACACCGCGCAGCGCATCCGGCAGCTCTGGCCCCTCCTGGAGCAGCTGGTCGCCCTTGCGGACTCCTACGGCGAAAGGCTCACGCTGATGTTCTCGCCCCAGTGGGCGCGCTACGCCTTGGAGAACGGACTTCGGGATCAAGTGCTGCGCTGGGAGCGAAACGGCCACGAGATCACCTTGCACCACCACGGCCCCTCGCACGCCTTCTTCGACGGCTACACGAATCGCCCCGATCTCATTCAAGACCCGAGCGCCTACCGCTTCCGCACGACGTACCAGGGCACGATGAACGATCTCTTGCGGATGATGGCCCCGCTCTCGCAGCTCGGCATGGTCTCGGCAGGGATGACCGACCAGGAGTACGACTGGCACCCGCAGCTGCGCTTCCACGCCACGAAGTCCGACCCCGAAGCGGGGCCCTCCCCCCAAGATTTGTTAAGCGTCCCGCACCGGGTGGAGTACGGCGGCCTGCCCGCTATTGAAGTTTTCAACACGGGCTACGCGATCGGGCGGCTGGCGGGCTCCGGCGGGGTCACCCTAGACGACGTCGAGGGCGCCCTGCAGCGGGCGACCCCGGAGCAGCTCCTGGGGATCGTGCTCAACGACGACACCCTCGCCCAGCAGCGCTTCGAGGACGTGCGCGCGCTGTTCGAGCTGCTGGGCGAGTACGGCGTGCGGGCGGAGGCGATGCGGGCCCTGCTGGAGGGGTTCGACGGGTAGGGCTGAGTTTATCGCTTTTAGGGCCTAGCGAACTCAGAGCGAAACGGCCAAGGAGGGACGCCATGCCCGGAGGGAGGAGATCGCTTGCGGCCGCGCTCATCGCGGTCGCGGTCGGGCTGGGGGTGCTGCTGTCGGGAACGGGGCGGGGCCCCGGCTTCGGACAGGGGGCCCCCGACGAGGCCCCGATCCGGCGGTTGATCCCGCCGCAGGCGACGGACCCCGAGATCGACGATTGGCTCGAGCCGCACGTGGTCTACCTCGATCCGGGGGCGCCGCCGCGGGACCGGCTCTTCGTCCACCTGCCCGGCTCGTTCGGCGTGCCCGAGAACAGCCAGCTGATCCTGCAGGAGGTCGCGCGGCAGGGCATCCCGGCCGTCGGCCTGCGCTATCCCAACCGGTGGACGGTGATCGGGCTCTGCCGCCGCTCGCCCGACCCCGACTGCTCGGCCAAGGTCCGCGGGGAGATCCTCGACGGCCGGGATCGGACACCGCTGGTGACGGTGACCCCGGCCAACTCCCTCCGGAACCGCTTGGTGAAGCTCCTGCTCTACCTCGACGCGCGCTACCCGGAGGAGGGCTGGGATCGCTTCCTGCAGGGGGGCGCTGCGGGGGCAGAGGTCGCTTGGGAACGGGTGATCGTCTCGGGCCACTCCCAGGGGGGAGGACACGCGGCCTTCCTCGCCCGCTCCTATGAGGTCGCCTGCGTCGTGATGTTCGGCTCGCCGGGCGACTTCGTGGGCACGCCGGGGAACCTGGCCCCGTGGCTTGTGGGCCCGCACGCAACCCCGAGCGAGCGCTACTTCGGCTTCTCCCACCGGCGCGACTCCGGGTACCCCTACCACGTGCAGGCGTGGGAGGCGCTGGGGCTGGGCGCCTTTGGCCCGCCCCGCGGCGTGGACGGGGCCGATCCCCCCCTACGGCGGCAGCCACATGCTGTACACGGACGCGCTGCCCGCGACGGGGAGCTTCCGCGATGCCCACGGCGCCGTGGTCGTGGACCGCAAGACGCCCCGCAACCCCGACGGGACGCCCCTCTACGCCCCCGTCTGGCGCTACCTCTGCTGCGGGCCGCCGTCGGACCCGGACGAGGTCAGCGGAGCGATCCGGGGAGAACGAACACGCCATCCCCAACCGAAGGAGGGATAGCTATGCGTACAGGCGCGGACGAGACAAGGGCGCTCCGGCGCCTCCTTGCCGTCTTGAGCCTGACGGCCGTCGTTGGGCTGGGAGTGGGAATGGGAACGGGAGTGGGAGTCGGGGTCGAAGTGGGAGGGGAGGTGGAGAGCGGGCTCGGGCTCGAACTCGGGAGCGAAGCGCTCGGGGAGCCCTCGGAGCCCGTTCTCCAGAACGAGCGGGTGCGCCTGGAGTTCGCCTCGCTGTCGGGGCCCCGGGCGCTCAGCCCGCGCTCCCTTCAGGTGCTCGACGAGGACGGGGAGCGCTATACGTTCCCGTTCCGCCTCCAGGCGATCTGGGCGCTCACGCTGCGCCGTCCCGGCCCGGAGGGGGCCACGATCCGCGTCGTGCCCACGGAGGCCGACGCCACCCGCGCCGCCACGCGCGCCAACCCCCGGACGGGGGCGCAGGCCCTCACGGTCGTCTGGGAGCTGGCCGCGCGGCCCCTGACCGTCACGGTCACGGTCGCGCTGCGCCCCGGCGACCCCTTCGCCGAGTGGACGATCGCCGTGGAGAACGGGGACGAGGAGTGGGCCCTCTACGCCGTCGATTTCCCCCGGCTGCGCGTGGAGCCCGTGGGGCGGCCGGGGACGAACCGCGCCGCGCTCCCCTACCTCGGGGGGCGCCTCGTGTACAACCCCGTGCAGGGCGTCCTGCGAAACGCCCCCGACGACTTCTCGCTCTTCCCGTATCCCCACCTGCAGACGGCGCTCCAGCTCTTCGGCTACTACGACGAGGAAGACGGCTTTGCGCTGTACCTGGCGGCCCACGACGGCGCGGGCTACACCAAGGCGTTCGACTTCCGCTCCGACGGCGAGACGTTCCGCTTCGCCGTCCGCCACTTCCCCGAGGACCACCTCGTGCCGGGGAACGACTACCGGGCGCCCTACCCCGTGGCCGTGGGGGCCGTCCCCGGCGACTGGTACGACCTGGCGCGGGTCTACCGCGCTTGGGCGCTGGAGCAGCCCTGGGCCGCCCGCGGCCCGATCGCCCTCGACGTTAACACCAACACAGACGGCCTGGGCTTCTCCCCGAAGCTCCGCGACGTGCGGGTGATGGGCGTCTGGAACCCCTTTGGGGGCGCCGAGCGCCCGTTCGAGGCCGTGGCGGACGACATGGAGCGCTGGCGGCGCTTCCTCGACGTCGAGCGGGTGGCGGGGCTCTGGTACGGCTGGCACGGGAACGAGTTCGACACGGGCTGGCCCGATTACGAGCCCGTCCGGCCCTCGTTCCCCGACGGCGTCGAGCGGGCCCGCGCCGCGGGCAACCTCGTCTGGCCCTACATCCTGCCCACGGTGTGGGACACGGCCAACCCCAGCTATACGGCGTCCGGGGCGGCGCGCTTCGCGCTGAAGGACGAGGACGGGCGGGTGCAGACGAGCCGCTCGGCCAAGGGGGCGCTCTTCGCCCGGATGGACCCCGCCACCCCCTTCTGGCAGGCGTTCGTCCGCGACTGGGTGGTGACGCTACAGCGGGACTTCGGGGTCGACGGCGTCTACCTCGACACCTGGAGCGGCGTGACCTACGGGTTCTGCTACGACCCCGACCACGGGCACCCGCTGGGCGGGGGGAACTACCTCGCCGAGGGGACGCGCCGCCAGGGGCTTCTGATCCGGGAGGCGGCCCGCGCCGCCGACCCCGGGTTCGTGATGATGAGCGAGCACCCCGGCGAGCTCTACCTCGACCTCCTGGAGATCGAGAACGTCGAGTACGTGGGGCCGCTCAACCCCGGCTGGTGGACGCTTCCGCTCTTTAGCGCCGTCTACCACGACTACATCCGCACCTCGACCTTCGTGAACACGAGCGCCGCCCTGGAGGACGCCCCCGAGATCGCGGAGGCTTTGCGGTTCGCCTGGGCCACCCGCTACGTCCAGGGGAACCTCCTGGCCGTAAACGGCGACGGCGCGGGCGTCCTGCGCGACCCCCCCGAGACGACGCCCAACTTCTCGGCGTATCGGTTTCTGAAAGAGCTGGTGGGGAGCTACGCCTACGCCCGCCCCTACGTGCTCGACGGGGAGCGGCTGCGGGATCCGACCCTGCAGGTCGAGCGCCGCCCCCTCCAGGCCATCGGCGGGGGGCTCTTCGGGATCGTGCCCTACGGGCCGAGCCAGCCCGCGGTGCTCGCCTCCGCCTGGCGCTCCTGGGAGGACGGGAGCGTCGGGCTCGTCCTGGTGAACTGGACCGACGATCCCCAGCTCTTTACGCTCGACTTCGACCCCGCGCGATACGGGCTCGCGGGGGCGGAGGAGCTGGTGCTCTACGACCTGGGCCCGCAGGGGGAGCAACCCGTCGAGCGCTTCTCGGGAGCGCGGCCGCTGCGGCGCCTCGAGTTCCTGCCCGCGCGCAGCGTCAAGGGGCTCAAGGTCCAGGTCGCACCGCCCGAGCCCGCGGAGCCAACCCCGTAAACCCCACGAACAACGAAGGAGAAGGAGGCGGTACCCATTTCGATCCGGATTCAAAGCCGAAGCCGAACGACCCTCCTCGCCGCAGCGCTGTTCGCCCTGCTGGGGTCCCTTCTCGCCCCTGGGGGCGGGGCCGTACGCCCGGGCAGCGCGGCGCAGCCGTCCCGGGCGGCCGCGGCTGTGGCCACGGTCGAAATCGACGGGACGCGGCCCGGTCCCGCGATCGACGGCGCCCTGTGGGGGACGAACCTCACGAACCTCGCCTCGGCCGCCGAGACCGTCGAGCACCCCCTGTTCGTGGGCCGAGCCCGTGCAATCAACGTCCGGGTGGTCCGCTGGCCCGGCGGGAACAACGCTTCAGCTTACGACTGGAAGCGCAACGAGATGATCCGGCCGGGCCGCCGCGTCCCCCGGCCCGAGGGCGTCGACCTCGGCCGCATCCTGCGCTTTGTCCACGAGATCGGCGCGGAGCTCTCGATCACCGTCAACTTCGGGACGATGACCGCCCAGGACGCCGCGGACCTCGTGGAGTTCCTAAACGGCCCGCCCGACTCCGAGTGGGGCCGAAGGCGCGCGGAGCTGGGCTTCCCCGAGCCCTTGGGCGTGCGCTTCTTCGAGGTGGGCAACGAGGAGAACCAGCCCCACATGTGGGCCTACTCGTGGACGGCGGAGAGCCCCGAGAAGTACTTCTTCGGGGGCGAGGAGGAGCGCCGCGGCTTCTACGCCGACGGCCCCAAGGGCGACGCCTTCAAGACCTCGGGCGGGCCGAACCAGACGTACACCTTGAGGTTCCCGCCCGTCCGTGACGTGCGGGCCTTCTGGGCCCCCACGCAGCGGGACGCGGAGGCGGGCCGCTGGGAGGAGTGGCTCCCCGTCGCGACCCTGAGCGGGCAGCCGCCCGACGCGAAGGTCTTCGAGCTGGACGCCGAGAGGGGGGTGCTCCGCTTCGGCGACGGGGTCCGCGGGGCGGTCCTCCCCAAGGGCGTGATGCTCGTCGAGTACACGACCTACGGGCACGACGGCTTCCTCGCGTTCGCGCGGGCGATGCGGGCTGCCCCTTCAAACGTGCCCATCCAGATCGGGGCCGCTGTCCTCCCGTTCCGCGACGGGGTCCCCATCGCCGATCCCGATACGATGCGCGAGATCTTCTCGCAGATGGACTTCTACGTCCGGCACCAGTACGACAGCTCCCTCCCCGTGCGCGCCTACGGCGACTACAACGCCCGTCGCCAGTTCGCGGCCGACCGGGTGGACACGCTGAAGGCCGTGTACGAGCGGGTGGCCTCCTACGCCCGCTCGCTGGGGCTCCCCCGCGCGCCCGCGGTGGCCGTCACGGAGTGGAACCTCTTTCTAAATGAAGACTTCTGGCACCTGAACCGCACGTTGGGCGGGGCCGTCTTCGCCGCGGAGTGGTTCGTGCGGGTGCTGAACGCCGGTCTAGAGGACGGACTGCCCGTGTGGTACGCGAATCAGTTCGCCCTGGGCGGGGGCAACCTCTCGCTCATCCGCAGCCAGACGAACCACAGCGTGGCCCCGATGGGCTACGTCTTTCAGGGCTTCGGGAGCTGGGCGGACTCCCGCCTCCTGCCCGTCGCGGTTGACGGCCCCACGGCCCGCGCCTACGACCGGGAGGTGCCCTATGTGACAGCCGCCGCGGCGCTCTCGCCCGACGGCCGGACGCTGCGGGTCGCGCTCGTCAACAACGCGGAGACCGAGTCGGTGGGGGTGGCGCTCCGCATCGAGGGCCTCTCCGTGGGAGAGAGACGGCTGTGGCGGCTTGCGGGGGACTCGCCCGAGGCCCACAACGAGCGGGACCCCCAGAACATAGCGCTCCGGGAGGAGCCGCCGGCCTCCCCCGTGGGGGAGATCGCGCTCCCGCCCCACTCGGTGGTCTTCCTCGAGCTGGCCGTGGAGGCGTCGGCGCCAAGGGGGCCTTGACGGACCCCGGGAGGCGGGAATAGAGTTGGCGTCTGAGCTATTATGGGAGCCGTCATGGGACGACGGAACGCAGGAATCGCGCTGGCGCTCCTGGCCGTTCTGGCCGCCGTGGGAGGCGATAGGGGTCTCCCCGGGCTGGGGCTCGCCCTGAGCTGGAGCACCCCGGGGCAGGAGCGGGAGTCCTCCGAAGGGGAAGGGGGACGTCCGCTTGCCTTTGGGCCGTTCCACCTCCCCACGGAGCGCTTTGCGGGGGGACCGTTTACGGGCGCGTTTCGGGCGCTGCGCCCGGAGTCGGCCCGCCAGACCCTGGAGGCCGCGCGGGCGGCCGGAACCCAACTGATCTTCAACCTAGCGGGATCCCGGAGGGCGTTCCAGAACCCTGACGGCTCCTTCTCGCTCGAGCGCTTTCGGGCGCGGTTGGAGCGCTTTCGGGCCCTCGACCTGGAGCCCTACGTGGAGGACGGCACGGTCATCGGACACGTCCTCTTCGACGAGCCGCAGGACCCCACGAACTGGGGCGGGCGACCCGTGCCCCTCGAGACGATCGAGCAGGCAGCGGCCCTCAGCAAGGCGCTCTTCCCGAAGCTGCCCGTGGGCATCGGGGCTCCCGCGCCGTTCCTCCGGGGCTTCCGCTGGGAGGCCCTCGACTTCGCGATGGCGCAATACGCGGCCCGCCGAGGGGACCTCCTCGGCTGGCTCCGAGAGCAGACGACGGCGGCCGAGGAGCTGGGGCTGGGCTTGGCGCTCAGCCTCAACGTCCTTGCGGGCAGCGCGGGAGGCCCCCTCCCGCCCCCGCAGCTGCGGGAGTGGGGGACCCTTCTGGCCCAAGAGCCGTCCGCCTGCGCCCTGTTGCTGTGGAAGCATGACGACGCCTACTTCGGGCGCCCCGACGTTGCGGAGGTCGTCGCGGAGATCGCGGCGATCGCCCGCTCCCGCACGGCCCCCGGCTGCACGGGAGCGGCTCCGTGACGTGAGGAGGGGGCGCTTTTGACAGCTTTGGCAAGTACCCTCTCGCCCTGCCCCGTCGGGTTCTCGAGTTGCTCAGCTCCGCCCTCTTGAGCCCCTGGGAACGCGCCGAGCCGACCCGCTAAGGCTCGTTGGGGGGAGTTTGACAAGAAGAGCTTGGTCAGATGA
This sequence comes from Candidatus Bipolaricaulota bacterium, assembly GCA_015487455.1. Classification (GTDB taxonomy): domain Bacteria; phylum Bipolaricaulota; class Bipolaricaulia; order RBG-16-55-9; family RBG-16-55-9; genus S012-72. The sequence goes on along the minus strand of WFPR01000077.1, from coordinate 1,343 downwards.
ACTCCGGGTTGGCGGTGAGCCAGTAGATCGTCCGGGCGCCGATGTTGACCGCGTGGTCGCCGACCCGCTCCAGATCCCGGATGGACCAGAGGACGGTGATCACGTTCTCGGCGAGCTTGCGGGCGTCCTCGTCGCTTAAGGTCTCGCGGGCGCGGCGGATGATCTGCGTGAGCACCTCGGCGCGCAGGGCCCAGCAGCGCCGGTCCATCTCCCGGTCGCGGAAGATCACGGCCTTGGCCCCCTCGACGTCGCGGTCGTGGAACGCCTTGAGGGCGTCGCGGAGCATCCCGCGGGCGAACGCCCCCAGCTCCAGCAGCTCCTCCTTGGGGACGAGCACGAACGCCTCCGAGGCCATCGCGTACTCGCCCAGGTTGACGGCCAGGTCGGCCACCCGCTCCAGGTCCGTCACGATCTTGAAGGCGCTCAAGATCAAGCGCAGGTCGACGGCGACGGGCTGCTGCAGCGCCAAAAGATCCGTGCAGCGCTTCTCGATCTCGAGGGTCTTCGCGTCGACGGTGTCGTCCCAGTCGTCGAGGCCCTCGGCGATCTCGCGATCGTGGTCGCGCAGGGCCTTGAGCCCCAGCACCAGGCCCTCGTCCACCCGGCGGCCCAGGTCTTCCACGGCCCGGATTAAGCCCTCAAGCTGCTGTCGGTAGCTCTCGCGCACCATGGCGTGCCCCCGAGTCTACCACGTTTCCCGCTCGAAGTTAAGGGGGCAGCGCGTCGGGTGCGGGGGTGCGAGCGCGAGCGCGAGCGAGGGTGGGGGCCTGGCCTGGCTCCCGTGAAACCCAACCCTGCCCCCGCGTGTAGTACGCTGCGACGCCGAACCTCAAACCTAAACCCGTTCAACAAGGAGGTCAACCATGCGGTTTGCACGATGGCTCGCCTTCGGGGTGACGCTGATGGTGGCGTCGGCGCTCGGCCTCGGGCTGTTTCCCGCCGTGACCGCCCTCACCCAAGGGCAGCAGTCGACCACGGTGACGCTCACCTTCACCAACGTCTGTGAGGTCCGCATGGCGCTCACCCAGATCGTCCTGCGGTCGGGGTTGTCCGTGCACGTCTCGATCCAGCGGATCGAGCTGCCCACGAACCAGCCCGTGGAGCGGACGTTCCAGCTGCAGTTCACGCCGCAGCAGCTGGCCCTCGTCGGCGAGATGGGCGGGCAGGGGTTCAAGGCCGAGATCGACCCCCTGCCCTACAACCAGGCGATCCGCGTCGAGGAGACCGACGGCTGCCTGCAGGTGCTCGCGACCCTGGCGGGCCAGCAGCCGCCCACCACGCCGCCCCCGACCCCGCCGGGCCCGGGCGCCAAGCCGATCGCGCCGGGCATGGACCTCAACCAG
>WFPR01000076.1 GCA_015487455.1 Candidatus Bipolaricaulota bacterium | reverse complement strand
GGGGTCCGTTGATCGTACGGCACTTCCTCCCCGATGACGGCCCAGCCGTGGGCCTCCCACTTGGCCGCCACGGGGAGAAGCTCCGTCTCCTTGAACACGAAGTCGTCGTTCTGGATCCAGTTTAAGTCCAGCACGGCGGTGAGGTTGTCCAGCTTGTGATAGGCGGCGTTGCGGGCGGCCTCCCAGACGACGCCCTCCTGCATGCCGCCGTCGGAGAGCAGCACGTAGACGCGGGTGTCTCGCCCCCGCATCTTCTCGGCGATCGCCATCCCGACGGCCTGCGAGATCCCCATCCCCAGGCTGCCCGTCGAGAACCAGATCCCCAGCTCGGGCCAATATTTCGGGTGCCCCTGGAGCGCCCTCGCCTTCCCCGGCGGGGAGTTGAGATCTGCCCGCCGGTACGTGTGCAAGAGTTCTTCGGGGATGACGCCCCGCAGGTGCAGGGCGGCGTAGTAGCCCGGGGTGATGTGGCCCTTGTCGACCACGAGCACGTCGTTCTCCAGGGAGTCGGGGTGTTGGGGGTCGAGGCGCATCTGCTCGAAGAGCAGTTCAATTAAAACTTCAGCAGCGCTGTACGAGCCGCCCAGGTGCCCGGACTGGGCCTCGTAGACGATCGTGAGGGCGATCTGCCGGAGCTTGTTGGCCAGGAGCTTCTTTTCGCGGACGTCCATTTGGAGCTCAAGCCCATCATAGCCCGTGACCCTGTCGGGGGCAACCCCTGCTGGGGGCTTGACGCTTCAAGGGCTTTTGTGCTATAAGCAGAAAACGATTCCCGAGAACGTTTTCAGAAAACGTTCTCGACAGCGACAGGGGGGCAGGGTGGGCTTCACCATCAAGGACGTGGCCGAGCGGGCGGGGGTCTCCCCGGCGACGGTCTCGCGGGTGCTCAACGGCCAGCAGCGCTACATCCGCCCCGAAACGCGCGAGCGCGTGCTTCGAGCCGTTCAGGAGCTGGGCTACCTCCCCGACCGGAGGGCGCAGGCGCTCCGCCGCCGACGCACGGGCGTGATCGGGGTTCTGACGCCGGACATCTCGAACCCCTTCTTCTCGTTGCTGGTGCGCGGGGTTGAGCACGAGGCGCGGGCCCATGGGTACTCCGTCCTCATCTGCGACAGCCAGAACGCTCCGGAGGGCGAAGATCGGGCCATCGACGCGCTGCTCCGCGAGCGGGTCGACGGCGTGATCGTCACGTCGGTCCGAGCCGATAACACGAAGCTCTTGAAGTTCTTGAGCAAGGGGATCGCGCTCGTCGTGGCCGACCGCCCCCTGACCCACCTGGACGTCCCGACGGTCACCGTGGACAACGTGAGGGACGGCTACAAGCTGACGAAGCACCTGCTGGCGCTGGGCTATGAGCGACTTGCGTTCATTCAGGGGCCGCCGGACACGGCCACGGCGTTGGGCCGTTGGACGGGCTACCTTCAGGCGCTTCGCGAGCACGACTTGGAGCCCCCCAAGGGCGCGGTGGTGTCGGGGGACTTCACGTTTGAGGGGGGCTACCGGGCGGCGAAGCGGCTGCTCCGCCGCCTGGGGGCGTTTGACGCGATCGTGGCCGCGAACGACCTCATGGCTTTAGGCGCGCTCTACGCGCTCCGGGAGCGGGGGATCGCCGTCCCCGATGAGCTGGGCCTGGCGGGCTTCGACGACATCCCCATGGCGTCCTGGGTCCACCCCCGGCTCACGACGGTCGCGATCCCCGCGTATCGGATCGGGAAGGAAGCGATGAAGCTGCTTTGCGCCTGCGTTCGCACGGATGCGGACAAGGTGCGGCATCGCGTGCTGCCTACGCGACTCGTCGTGGGGGAGTCCTGCAGGCCAAGCCGTCGCTAAAGGGAGGGGGTGGGAAGGGGGCTCGAAGGCGCGGCAAACGGTGAGCGATGAGGGAGGGCCACACGCGAAGGGTGCCATGTCGTTGAGCACTCGTGCACGCGCGCATAAGCGCGCGTACAAACGCGTAAACGCGTAAAAAGGGGAAAGGAGGGTGCAGCCATGGGCTTGCGGAGTTGGAGTCGGAGTCGGAGCCGATGGGGGATCGTCGGGCTGACGCTCGTCGGGGTGGGGTTGCTGCTG
>WFPR01000075.1 GCA_015487455.1 Candidatus Bipolaricaulota bacterium | reverse complement strand
GGCCGGGGTCGTGCTGGGGACGGGGGTGACCTTGGCGAACCTGAGCGAGTTCGCGCGGGTGCCCGAGGCGGTCGCCTGGCTCTTCCCCGTGGCGGCCGGGGCGCTCGTCGGGCTGCTCGTCCCGGAGCTGAGCCGCGCCCTGGGGGCCCTGCTGCTCACCGTGCCCGTCGGCGCGGTCATCAGCCTGGGCGCGCTCGTCTACCCCGAGTACGCCGTCGGGCGCCTGGGCGCGGACCTCGCGCTGGAGCTGTCGCTGGTCCCCGCCCTCCGCGGGGTGCTGCTCAGCCTGCCCCTGAGCGTCACTGGGCTGCTCGTGGGCAAGCTCCTCGCCCGCAGCGCCGACCACGCCTAGTCTAAGCCTAAAAGCGGGCGCTCAGGCGCGCGTACCGCACCTCGAACGCCCTCAGCGCCTCCACGTCCCGATCCGTCCACAGCAGGTGGAACACGCCGGGGGCCCGCGGGTCCTCGCGCACGTGGGGGTACGAGGCGAAGTCGCCGAGCAGCTCCTGCGCTTGAGCCCGGGCCCGGGCCTGGGCCCGAGCAGCGGCCCCCTCGCCCTCCTCACCGTCGATAGGGCTCCTCAAAGCGCTTGAAAAGTAAAGCCCGTAGAGCGGCCCCGTCCCGCAGGCGGCGGGGACGGTGTGGCCCCAGAGGAGCAGTCCGCCCCAGGTCGCCGGGAACGCCAGCAGCGTCTGCTGCGTGGGGTCGAGCCCCTGGGGCGCCTCCTCTCGGAGCTTCACGGGAGGCCCCCAGCGCCCCGTCTCGAACGAGAACGCGGCCGTGTACAGCGCCGAGCGGAAGCCCGACCCCCGCCCCACGAACGCCACCCGGACGCCCTCGGAGCCCTCGAGCCCCAGCGTCACGTGCCGGGCGTCCCCCACGTCGCCCGAGATCCCCGACACGAGCGTCCAGGCGCGCGCCTCGCCCCCGTGAGGGCGCACGGCGCCGTCGACGCGGTGAGCGGTCGCGTCCACCGCCGCCTCCCAGACGACCACGACCCGTCCCCTTGGGTCCGCGACGATCGCGGGGAAGTAGACGCCGAGCGGGCTCTCCGCGAGCGTCTCGACGACGATGCCCCCCTCCCCGCCGCCCTCGCCCTCGGCCTCGGCCCAGGCCGCGAGGGGGACGCGGGCGTACTCGATGCGATGGGTCCGGCCCTCGTGGCGCTCCCAGACGAGGTGGAGCGCGTCGGGGCCGACGGCCAGCGCCGGGCTTCCCAGCGAGCGCCTCGGGCCTTGGACGAGCCGTCGCTTCGCCCAAGGGGCCCAAGCGTCCGACCGCGACCCGGGCCCGGGAGCTCGGGCCCACAGCCAGAGCGCGTCGCGCTCGGCCGTGCGCTCGACGAACGCGACGTACACGACGTCTCGGTCGTCGACGGCCACGGCGGGCCAGCGGCCCGGGTGCTCCTCCCGCCGCCAGGTGCGGCCGCCGTCCTCGGAGCGCGCGTAGACCCAACGATCCCCATCGCCGTCGTCTTTTTTGTCTGTAGGCGAGCCGCGCCCCCACCGGCGTTGGTAGACGACGTGAAGGGTGCCGGAGCGCGCCACGGCCAGCTTGGGCGCGCTCGGCCAGGCCGTGGCCTCGCCCTCCGTGTCGTCGCGCCCGATCGTCGAGACGAACTCGACCTCAAGCTTGAGCTTGGGGGCGTTCTGGGCCTCGATCCCCCCGGCCCCCGCAAGCGGGGCCATCCTTAGCTGTGATGCCGCCAGCCCGAGCCCGATCCCGACCGCGAGCAGGGCGAACGCCACCGTCGCGACTTTCCTGCGAGCCCTCATGGCTGCTCCCCTTCGCCTGGCTCCACCCCTGAAGGCGCCGAGGAGGGCATGGGGACGGCGAAGCCCTGGCGGCGGAGCTGTTCGACGAGCCGCCGCACCTCGGCCTCGCGATACGTCGGGTCGGCTTCCAGCAGTTTGCTCAAATAATTAGCGGCCTCCTCGTAGCGGCCTCGGGCGGCCTCCAGGCGGGCCAGCCGATACAGCGCTTCCAGGCCCTTCGGCGACAGCGCCGAGCCCGCCGCCCGACCCCGGTCGCGCTCGGCGTAGTAGATCTTGGCCCAGAGCCCGACTTGTTGCTCGGGGCTCCCTGCGCGCCGGAGCCCCTCCTCGTACGCCTGAATCGCTTCGTCGTATCGCCCCTGCAACCTGTAGAGGTCGCCCAGCGCGTGCCAGGCCCGCAGCGCCTCGGGCCGGAGCTGCACAACCCGCTGATACTGGGCGATCGCCTCGTCGTAGCGCCTGCGCTGCTCGTACAGCTTGGCCAGCTCGAATCGCAGCTCGACGTCGTCGGGCTGCAGCGCCAACATCCTCAGGGCCAGCTGCTCCTTCACGGCCCAGCCGACGGCCCGCTCCCAGCCCTGCCGATAGAGCTTCAGCGCCCGCGCCTCGTCCCCTCGCTGCCGGGCCAGGTCCCCTAACCCCAAATACGCCTCGGGAAGATTGTCGTGCTCTTTGAGCGCCCGGCGGAACGCCTCCTCGGCGCGCTCAAGATCCCCAGTTTGAAGGCGCAGCCGGCCGATCTCAACCCACAACCGAGCCCGCTCCTCGGCCTCAGATTCAGCTCCAGCTCCAGCTTTAAGCGCCGCCTCCAAGTGCTTGATCGCCCCCTCGACGTCCCCTCGGGCTTGGGCCAGCCGGGCCAGCCCGCGATGGGCCTCGACGTTCTTGGGGTCGTCCCTCAGGGCGTCTGTCCAGAGCGCTCGGGCCTCCTCGGCCCGCCCGAGCCGCTCGTAGGCCCGCGCGAGCATCAGCTTGAGATCTCCAACCCCAACGCCCTCGTCCTCAGGGGGGAGCAACTCTAACGCCCGCTCGAGGTGCTGGACCGCCTCGGGCAGCCTGTCCAGCTCGAGGAGCAGCCGGCCGTAGAGCGCGTGGGCCTGGGCGCGCTCGGGATCGAGCTCGACCACCCGGGCGAGCTGCTCGGCGGCCTCCTCCCAGCGCCCCTGCTCCATCAGCCAGCGGGCGAACTCGAAGCGCGTTCCAACGTCGTCGGGGGCCAACTCCAAGATCTCCTCGAAGAGCCCGCGCTCCGGCTGCCCGGCGGCCAGCACGGCCTTCAAGTTCCTCACGATCGCCCGCGTGAGCGCCTCCACACGCGCTTGAAGCTCCCGCGCCTTGGGATCGTCTGGAGGAAGCTTCTCAAGCTCGCGTTCCACTTCATCCAGCTCGAGGCGGTAGAGCCGAGCGATGTAGTAGCCCAAGTAGGGGTCGTCGCTCAGGCCCTCGTCGCGGATCCTCTCGTAGGCGCGGCGGGCGGCCTCGCGGTCCTTCGCCTCGAGCCAATAGGCCGCCAGCAGCGGGTCCTTGACCTCGATTTGGGCCCGAGCGCGGCGCTCCTCGTACCATTGGGCGTAGCGCGCCTGCGTCGTCTCCCGGACGTAATCCTTCAACACCTCATCGCGGACGCTCTCGAAGGTCGCGCCCCGCTCGGGGCGGCGCTCCACGAGCTGGACGAGGTGGAAGCCGCGCTTGGTGCGCACCGGGCCGCCGACCTCGCCGGGCTCCCTCAGCGAGAAGGCCAGCTCGACGAACTCTTCCCCCGTGGGGTCGCCCCGCTGGATCCAGCCGTAGTCGCCCCCCTGCGGGGCCGTGAGCGGGTCCTCGCTGTAGCGGCGGGCCAGCTCCTCGAAGCGCGCGCCCGCCTTCCACTCCTCGTAAATCTGCTCGATGCGCTTGCGTGCGGCCTCGACGCGCTCCGGCGGCGCGTCCTCCGGCACCCGAACCAGAATGTGCCGCACGCGCACCAGCTCCGGCGTGTAGTAGCGCAGGCGGTAGCGCTCGTAGTACGCCCGCAGCGCCTCCTCGGTGGGCTCGATCGGGCCCGTCACCTTGAGCCGCAGGCGCTCCTCGAGCAGCTCCTGGCGCGTGTCGCGGATCAGCCGCCGGGTGAAGGGGCTGCGCCACGTCTTCGGGTCTTTGAGCGCCCGCTCGATCCGCTCCGGGGGCACGCCGTTCTGCTCCAGGAACTTCCAGATCTTGCGCTCGACCTCCCTGAGCACCTCGGACTGCTTGGGCACCGCGCCCAGCTCTCGGGCCGCCTGCTGGAGCAGCGTCTTGCGGATCAGTTCCTCCGCGATCTGGGCCTTGAGCTGGAGGCGGTAGTAGGCCCCCGGCGCGCCAGCCAGCTGGCGGTCGAACTGCAGCCGCTCGTCGCTCGGCAGCGCCGCCCGATACGCCCGCACGAACTCCTGGAAGGCCTCCTCCAGCTGCTCGGCGGGGATGACCTCGCCGTTGACGACGAGCGCGACCTCGGAATTCGAACCGGAGGACGCCTGGGACGCCCATGGGCTCCAGGGCGAGAGCCACAGGCCCCAGATGCCCCCCCCGACGACGAGCGCCCCGACGGCCACGAGCAGCCAAACCGAGCGGCGTTTCAAGGGCATGGCTTCGTTCAGTATAGTTCGGCCCAGGCGGGGAGACAAGCGCGCGACGCGCGACGGCCTTCAGCCCGACGGGCTCGCCCCGTCTTTCTTACTTTCTTTTCAGGGTGCGGTGTGTTGCAATGTGAGGGCAGGACGGGGGGCCTTGCGCGCCGGGAACGCCCGTCCGTACAGTACAGCCTGGTCCAGTCCAGTTTGGTCAGGGTGGGGTCTGGGAGCATGGCCCTCAAACGCAAGCGGATCGGGGTGCTGATGGGCGGGCTCTCCGCCGAGCGCGAGGTGTCGCTGCGCTCCGGCGAGAACGTCTATCAAGCGCTGAAGCGCCGGGGCTACAACGCCCAAAGGCTCGTCTTCGACGACCCGAACGCGCTCGTCGAGCAGCTCACCGGCGTCGACGTGGTGTTCAACTGCCTCCACGGCGGGATCGGCGAGGACGGCACGATCCAGCTGCTGCTCGAGCTGCTCAACCGCCCGTACACGGGCTCCGGGCCCTTGGCGTGCGCGCTGGCCATGGACAAGCTCGCGGCCAAGCGCGAGTTCCGCCACGTCGGGCTCCTCACGCCCCCTCACGTGGAGCCGCCCCCTCAGGAGCCCCCTCCTGATTCTAGTGATCCCGGCTCGGAGGCGTGGGCGAGCTGGGCCGCGGAGGTCGAGGAGGCGCTGGGCTTCCCCTGCGTGGTGAAGCCCGTGCGGGAGGGCTCGAGCGTCGGCGTGCACATCGTCCCCGACCGCGAGGCGCTCATCGAGGCCGTAAGACAGACCCGACGCGAGTTCGGGGCGGTCTTCGTGGAGAAGTTCATCGAGGGCAAGGAGGTCACCGCGGGGATTCTGCGCGTCGAGGGGGAGGACCGGGCGCTGCCCCTGATCGAGCTGCGGGCCAAGCGCGCGTTTTACGACTATCAGGCCAAGTACACGCCGGGGCTGACGGAGTTCGTCGTCCCCGCTGAGCTCGACGAGGGGACGACCCGGCGCGTCCAGGATGTCGCGTTGAGGGCGCATCGAGCGCTCGGGTGCTTTGGGTACTCCCGGGTGGATTTGCGGGTCACGCCCCGAGGCGAGCCCTACGTGCTGGAGGTCAACACCCTCCCGGGGATGACCCAGACGAGCGACCTGCCCAAGGCCGCCGAGGCCGCCGGCATCCCGTTCGACGAGCTGGTGGAGCGCATGCTGGAGACGGCGCTCTTGAAGCCCGTTTCCTAGGCGGGGCTTTCCGCCCCTCTGGGGGTGGAGACGACCGGACTCGAACCGGCGACCTCCGGCTTGCAAAGCCGGCGCTCTCCCAACTGAGCTACGTCCCCTTGAACGCAAACGGGCGAGAGGCTGGTGGGGCTAGGAG
>WFPR01000074.1 GCA_015487455.1 Candidatus Bipolaricaulota bacterium | reverse complement strand
TGAGCGCCGTGAGGCCCCTTAAGTTGGGGTGGGCCTTCCAGACGGGCCGCCCCGCGTGGCGCCTCGACGTCACGGCCACGACCTCGGCGTTCGGGTGGCGCAGCAAAAGGCGCAAAAGCTCGCCCCCGACGTAGCCCGCCCCGCCGACGATCCCGACCCTGACCCTTGCTTTCGTGCCTGTGCCCATGGCTCGCCCTTTGATCGATCAGCGCGCCGTCAGCGCCGTTGCTGCCCTCGACTGCCCGTTCATGGCCGTGTCCGAGCCTGAGAGTGAGGGCGAGGCCGTCAATGGGCTTCGCCCGTGGCGGGCGACCCGGACGACGTAGTCCCAGATCCGAGCGGGGACGTTGACGCCCGTGGCCCCCATCGTGCTGCGGAACTCCATCGTGGCGTTGATCTCGTGGACGACGAGGCCGTGGGGGGTCTCCATCAGGTCGATCGCCAGCACGCCGCCGCCCACGGCTCGATACGCCTTTAAGCAAACTTCGGCCAGCTCGGGGGTGACGGGGCACTCGCGGGCGCGGGCGCCCCGCGCCGTGTTGGTGATCCAGTGCTCCGCTTCCCTGTAGATGGCGCACACGACCTCGTCGCCGACGGCGAACGCCCGGATGTCCCGCCCCGGCTTCTCGACGAACTTCTGGATGTAGAAGACTTTGTGCTGGGGGCCGCCGAGCTGTTCCTTGTGCTCCAGCACGGCCTCGGCGGCGTCGCGGTCGTTGAGCTTGGCCAGCAGCCGCCCCCAGGAGCCGTCCAGCGGCTTGAGCACCACGGGGTAGCCCAGCTCCTCGATCGCCTGAAGGGCCCCTTCGCGCCCGAAGGCCACCCGCACCTCGGGCGTCGGCACGCCCGCCGCCTTGAGGCGCTTGGACGTGAGCAGCTTGTCGTGGCAGACGCGGGCCACCTCGTAGCGGTTGACGCAGGGGACCCCCGCCGCCTCGAAGAGGGCCAGCGCGTAGAGCGCCCGCGTGTGGCCCACCTCGCGATCCAGCACGACGTCCACGGGGTAGCGTTGTCTCACCGCCTCGGGGTCCGCGTCGAGGACGAGCCTCCGCGGGTCGAGCTTGACGACCTCTAAACCGTCCCGCCGGGCAGCCTCCCCCATTAGAGCCTTCTCCTCCGGCCGGACCACCGAGCAGAGGAGCCCGACTTTGATCTTTTGCGCCATCACTCGCCCCAGTCCTCCTCTTCTTGGGGGGCCAGCTCGACCCTCAGGGGCGTCAAGCTGACGACCTCCAGCTCGGCCCCGCAGGTCTCGCAGCCGACCAGCTCGTTCTCCACGACGTCTTGGGGCAGCTGGACCGTCGCGCCGCACTCCGGACACGCCACCGTCTGCGCGCCTTGGCTTTGGGTCATCGCGATGCACCTCCCTCTCCATCGATCAGCGCTTGAATAGCGCTCTGAAAGCTCTCCCGCCGCGCCCGCCAGAACGCCCGCTCCTCGCTCAGGCGCCCCTCGAGCGCCGCCAAGCCCAACGAGCCGGGCGAGCCCAGGAGCCGAGCCCGCGCTTCCAGCCACTCGCTCGGGGGCGGGACGCGCAGCCGGAGCGTCCCGCGCTGCAGCTCGGCCTTCACTTGACGATACGCCTCCCGAAACGGGACCCTTTGGGTTTGCGCGCGCTCCAGGGCCGCGTCCGTCGCGAACAGCTCCGGCGTCAGCGTCCGTTCGGCTTGGGCGTCGTTCACCCGGAGCCCTTGGACGAGCGCCGTCAGCGCCTCCAGCAGCTCTTGAGACGCGTCCAAAGCGCCGAGGAGCGGCCCCTTCGTCTCCTGGGTGTCGCGCCAGTAGCCGAAGGGCAAGCCCTTGACGATCAGGGCCAGCTCGACGGTCTTCCCCACCAGGGCCGCGGCCCGAGCCCGGGCCACCTCCGCGACGTCGGGGTTGCGCTTCTGCGGCATCAGGCTGCTCCCCGTCGTGAACGCCTCGGGCAGCCCCAAGACGGCGCAGTCCTCGCGGGACAGCTCGATGAGATCCGTCGCGAAGCGGCTGATCACGAGCCCCAGCCCGGCCAGCGCGCTCACGACCCAGAACTCGACCACCCCGCGGCCCTGGACGGCCCAGAGGGTGTTGACCACGGGCTCCGAGAAGCCCAACGCGTTCGCCGTTTGAGCGCGGTCCAGCGGCAGGGGCGAGCCGTAGCCCGCGGCCGCCCCCAGCGGGCCGCGATCGACCCGCTCGAGGGCCGCCCGGATGGGGCCGAGCGCGTCGAGCAGCGCCTCGGCATAGCACAAAGCCCAGTGGCCCACGGTCGTCGGCATCGCGGGCCGGCCGTGGGTGCGCCCCGCCAGGGGCACTTGCGCGTGCGCCTCGGCGAACTTGAGCAGCTCGGCTGTGAGCCCGAGCGCCCCCGCTGCGATCTCGAGCAGTTGATGCTTCGTGTGCAGGCGGGTGACGGTCGCGATCTGGTCGTTGCGCGACCGGCCCGCCCCCAGCTGCCCGCCCAGCGGCACCAGCCTTTTCGCCAAGAAGTTCTCGACGGCGGTGTGGACGTCCTCGTCCTCGGGCGCGAGCCGGAAGCGCCCCTGCTCAATCTCATCCAGCAGCTCGACGAGCGCTTCCTTTATCCGCGCGTGCTCCTCGGGGCTCAGCAGCCCCGCGTCGAGCAGCGCGCGGGCGTGGGCCAGCGAGGCGAGGACGTCCCAGCGGGCCAGCCGCTCGTCCAGCTGAACGTCCCGCCCGCTCAGGAAGCGCTCGACCCGTTCTTGCTGCTGAGCTTGGGCCTCGGTCGTCTCGGCTTCCGCCGCCAGCTCCCAGAGCTTCATCCTTGCTCGCCTGTTCATTCCGTTTGCGTCTGCGTTTGAGGTTGGGCTTCCTGAGCCTCCTGAGCCGTGTGGGCGTGGCGGCGGCGCCACGCCAGGCGGGTGGGCAGCCCCCACAGCTGAACGAACCCGACGGCGTTTTGCTGCTCGAAGGCGCTGCCCGCCTCGTAGGTGGCCAGCTCGGGCGCGTAGAGGGCGTGGGGGCTCGTCCGCCCGACGACCCGCGCCTGGCCCTTGTAGAGCTTGAGCCGCACCGTCCCCGTGACCTTTTGGTTGACGCGGGCGATGAAGGCGTCTAAGGCTTCGCGCAGCGGCTCGTGCCACAGCCCTTTATAAACGAGCTCGGCCCACTTCTGGTCGATCAGCGGCTTCAGCTCGTTCTCGTGGATCGTGCCGCAGAGCCGCTCCAGCTCGCGATGGGCCGTGATCAGCGTCACGGCGGCGGGGCACTCGTAGACCTCGCGGGTCTTGAGCCCCACCACCCGATCCTCCATCATGTCGACGATCCCGACGCCGTGGCGGCCCGCCCGCGCGTTGAGCGCCTCGATCAGCTCGACCAGCCCCATCTCCCGGCCGTCCAGGGCGACGGGCACCCCCCGCTCGAACGCGATCTCGACGTAGTCGGGGGCGTCGGGCGCCTCCTCGGGCGGGACGGCGTACGCGAACGCGTCCTTGGGCGGCTCCCGCCAGGGGTCTTCCAGCTCGCCGCACTCGATGCTCCGGCCCCATAGGTTTTCGTCGATGGAGTACTTCGACCGCGGCCCGACGGGGATGCCCCGCTCCTGCGCGTAGCGGAGCTCCTCCTCCCTGTTTAGGTTCCACTCGCGGACGGGGGCCAAAACGGTGAGCTCGGGGGCCAGCGCCCCGATGGAGACCTCGAATCGCACCTGGTCGTTGCCCTTGCCGGTGCAGCCGTGGGCGATCGCGTCGGCGCCGCAGCGCCGGGCGTACTCGACGGCGTACTCGGCCATCAGGGGCCGGGCGAGCGCCGTGCTCAGCGGGTACCCGCCCTGATAGAGCCCGTTGGCCTGGATCGCCTTCGTGAGGAAGCGTTCGGCAAATTCTTGCCGGGCGTCCACCACGAACGCCTCGACCGCGCCCAGCTTGAGCGCCTTCTCCTTGGCTTCCTCCACGCCGCCCTGGCCCAGGTCGAGGGTGAGGGTGGCCACCTCCACCCCGTCCCCGTCGCCGTAGCGCTCGGGGATCCACTTCAGCAGGCACGACGTGTCCAACCCGCCGGAGTACAATAGCAACACCTTCTTCAACGCCATGGTCCCCTCTTTGCTTCTCTTCGCTTCTCTTTTCGTTTTTCGTTGCGTGAAGCGACGATCGTTGCTTCCCCCTGCCTGCCTGGGCGCGCAGGGGGCCTACAACCGACCGCTGACGAAC